>JABIHL010000139.1 GCA_018649665.1 Chloroflexota bacterium
CGTAACGACAGGAATCAACCGTCGATCGACACCAGACGAGTTCGAAGATGTGCCGGATGAGCTAACTCCACGGTATATTCTTGCGTCTCTCGTATAAAATCAGTAGATATCTCGGTTACGAAAAACCACGCGAGTGCTTTAGCGCTCGCGTTTTCATGTAGTTCTAGCTCTCACAAAAAATGCCAACTTACGTTTACAAATGTGTCGAAAACAAACATGTTTTCGAATTGATCCAGAAGTTCAGCGATGACCCCGGCGCCGACTGCCCAACATGCGGTAGCGAGTCGAAGCGACAGATATCCGCGCCGACTGTTATCTACAAAGGTTCCGGTTTTTACACCACTGACTACGGATCGGGCTCAGCGCCAGGCACCAAGTCCAACGGCGGTTCTTCGAACAGTGTCAGCTCGTCATCTGATTCTGACTCTGACTCTGGCTCTTCGAGTTCGAGCTCTTCGGAATCGAAGTCATCCGACAGCAGCAGCAGTTCGGACAGCAGCTCGCACTCTCATGGTGGCGGATCGAGTCACTCTCACGGCGCTGGAAGCCACACTCACTAGGTAGTACGGACAACATGCGCGCTGTTATCCAACGAGTAAACCGAGCTTCAGTCAGCGTCGCTGACGAAACAACAGGTTCGATTGAACGTGGTCTTTGCCTACTGATCGGCATAACTCACGACGATACCCAAGACGATCTAAACTACATCGTCGACAAAACGCTGAACATGCGAATCTTTCCTGAAGAATCTGGTGACTCAGGATTCGACCAGTCGGTACAGGACGTAGCTGGCGGTATTCTCCTAGTCAGCCAGTTCACTCTTTACGCAAGCACCCGTAAAGGTCGCCGCCCCGGATTCATGGACGCAGCCCGCCCCGAGCAAGCGGAACCCATGTTCAATGAGCTTGTCGATTCGATCAAGCTGAACAGCGGCTTACGGGTGGAAACAGGTGTGTTCGGAGCGTCTATGAAAGTCGAAATCGAAAATGCGGGTCCGGTGACGATCATTCTAGATTCGGAAGATCGCAACACACCGCGTCGCAGCTAGTCTTCAGCGTCGATCCTATTCGTGATTTTATTCCGGTGACCAACTAGCAATCGTGCCAGCGCCCACGCTGACGGGCTCATCGACACCGCCTGCGTCCCAAAGGTCTCAGGCGTTATTCGTTTCGTAATCGAGAGAGATATCTAACGCTCGCACCGAGTGAGTGAGTGCGCCGACCGAAATAAGATCGACACCGCTCTGTGCGACTTCAGCCACGTTTTCCAGCGTGACATTCCCCGAAGCCTCAACAACGCAATCGGCAGCGATTTGGTCAACTGCGTTACGCATTTCTGATGGTGACATATTGTCGAGCATAACGATATCTGCGCCGGCAGCCGTCGCTGCGAGTGCAGCCTCGATCGTTTCGACTTCCACTTCAATCTTCACGGTATGAGGCGCTCTTGCCCTAGCCCGCTTAATCGCTTGGCTTAGGCTCACTCCCTCGCCCGACAATGCAGCGAGGTGGTTGTCTTTTATCAGCACGCCGTCGGTGAGATTCATACGGTGATTACGACCGCCACCAATAGAGACCGAGTACTTGTCGAGCAATCGCAGGCCCGGAACCGTCTTACGAGTGTCTGTGATAGACGCTGTGGTGCCATCGACAGCCTGCACATACCGGTCGGTCAGCGTCGCGATGCCGCTCATACGCTGTAGGAAATTAAGGGCAGTCCGCTCGGCGGTAAGGATCGATGCCATTGAGCCGGAAATAATGGCGACAATTTCGCCGCCTTCAACTCGATCGCCATCAAGCAATTTTTGAGTAAATACCAAATCAGGGTTTACGCGCTTGAATGCCGCCGCCGCCACGTCGAGCCCTGCAAGAATTCCCGGTTCTTTTGGAATCAGCGAAGCACGAGCTTCGAGATGTGAGGGGATAAGCGCCGATGTCGTAACGTCAGCACCAACTGAATCTTCTTCCAGCGCACGATCAATAAATATTTCGAGTTCACGTGGAGTTAAGAGCATTCTGATTCTCGAAAATTAGCCGTGATTATTTGGTTGAAAATTACTCAGCGACTTCGAGCATTCGCTCAAGTGCCACCAAAGCGTTGCGCTGAGTCTCAGGTTCAACCTCAATACGATTGATAGCGAGACCAGCCATGATGCCTTCAAGCACCCACAGCACGTATGCCGGGTGGATTCGGTACATCGTTGCACATGGGCAAACTACCGGATCAAGGCAGAAAATATCCTTGTCGGGATTTTCAGCGGCCAATCGTCGAACCATGCTGATCTCGGTTCCAACTCCCCAAGACGAACCCGCAGGTGCGTTGGCGATGGTTTCGAGAATCAATTCAGTCGAGCCGTACATATCCGCTGCCGCAACAACTTCCTGAGTGCACTCGGGGTGAACGATAATCGTCGTTTCCGAATTACGCTCTCTCGCCGCATCGATCTGATCGACTGTAAAGCGGGTGTGAACGGAGCAATGACCCTGCCAAAGCAATACTTTGGCGTTCTTGATTTCGTCTTCGGAAAGACCGCCCATCGGCAGGAACGGATTCCAAAGAGCCATTTCGTCTTCTGAAATGCCCTTTGCGATTGCGGTGTTACGACCAAGATGCTGATCAGGAAGGAACAGTATCTTTTCGCCTCGCTCAAACGCCCAGTCGAATGCTTTGTCGGCGTTCGAAGAGGTGCAAACGAGTCCGCCATTCTTGCCGCAGTGAGCTTTGATCGCTGCAGCAGAGTTCATATATGTGATTGGGATAACGCTCTCGGTTGAACCAAGAACGGATTCAATATCGTCCCAACAATCGGTGACGTCGGCTGATTTCGCCATGTCGGCCATCGAGCATCCTGCAGCCATGTTCGGCAACAACACGTTCTGGTCAGGCGACGTGAGAATATCGGCTGTTTCAGCCATGAAGTGAACGCCACAGAAAATAATCCACTTGGCGTCTTTAGTCTCAGCAGCCATTTTCGATAGCTTGTACGAGTCGCCAGTGAAGTCAGCGTACTTGATCACATCGTCACGCTGATAGTGATGACCCAGAATTACTGCTTTAGTACCGATTTCTTTGCGAGCAAATTCAATACCTTCAGCGATTTCCTCAGGAGTCAACTTCAAGTAGCGAGTTGGCACTTTCTGCCAACGCACACCAGCCTGAAATTCCTCTTCAAGGGTTTTTGTTCGCAGGTTGCCATCAGTCTGGCAAAAAGCCGACTGTTCCAACTCCGTAATCGGAATCGTTGTCTGCTTTGTGAACGCAGTCGTCATACGACCGGTACCTTTTCCTTATTTACCGTGGCTGTGGTCGAAGATGAAACCAACTCCGACTCCAGTGACCACGGTGAACTATCAGTTATTTCAACTCGAACAGTCTGCCCCGGTTGCGGCTCGGGCACGCTTCCGTCTCTGGCGACTGGCACCTCTATGTAAATTAGTTTATCGCCTCTACTACGCCCGTGCACCCTACCCCGCTTGCGACCTTCGACCAGTACATCGAATTCAGTTCCAACTAGAAGAGCGTTATTTTTGAGCTGAACTAGCTGTTGAAACTCGTCGACAGCGACTTTTCTCGCCTTCTTGACAGCCCTTGGCACGTCGTCGGTCATCTTGCGAGATGCGAACGTGCCTTCACGATACGAGTATTCAGAGGTGTGAACCTTCGAGAATTCAACGGATCGAAGAACATCCATCGAGCGCTCAAACTGCTCGTCGGTTTCGCCACTGAAGCCAACGATGAGATCGGTCGTCAATGTGACGTTGGGGATAATGTCTTTGATCTGGGCAATCTTGTCGAGGAACTGCCCAATCGTGTATCCCCGCCGCATGTTCGCCAGCATCGTATCGTCCCCCGCCTGGTACGGCAGATTGACCATCTCGCAAACCTTCGGGAGATCTCGAATCGACTCGATTATTCTTAGCGACATATCGTTTGGGTGCGAAGTCATAAACCTGATTCGTTCGAGACCATTGATCTCGTGAACCATCTCGAACAAGTCGGCTAGATCGAGTCGAGGCCGAATGTCGTGACCATACGAATCGACGTTTTGACCGAGCAAAGTGATGTCTTTCACTCCACGATCGACCATCATTTCGGCGTCATGAACGATATCGGCAGCCGATCGACTGTTTTCTCGTCCTCGACGATAAGGGATGATGCAGAAAGTACAGAATTTATCGCAACCGTGAACGATCGGGATGAACGAAGCTACGTTCGGATTTTCCGGAATTGCTCCGGCAAGGCATCCTTCAGGATCGAGTCCGTGCTTCATGCCAGCAGTTTCGAGGATTGGTTCGAATTCCTGAGGTCGTGCCCAAACATCGACGTACGGGAACCGACGCTTGAGCTCTTTTTGCTCTGGCCCAACCATGCAGCCCATCACAGCGATCATACGATCGTCATTGCCCTTCGTTCGCTTGCCGAGTCTGCCTAACACACCTGTGGCAGAGTCTTCCGCAGACTGGCGAACTACGCAAGTGTTCAACACAACCACATCGGCGTTCGCCATGTCGTCGGTCGAATCGAATCCCATATTTGAGAATCCGCTGGACAGACGATCAGAGTCAGATGTGTTCATCTGACAACCGACGGTCCATACGTGATAGCTAGGCAATTTTTAGGCTGTTAGGGTGGTCGAGATCCTGATGGTTGGGTGTAATGCCCAACCAGATAGAACTCGACTTTGTGAATTAATTATCCAACGGTAAGCGAATAAGGATATCTCGGCTACCGACCACACACAAAGCGCGAAGCAAAAACACACCTTTGGCGGTTATCATCAATCGGCGATATTTAGCTGGTAAAGTCGGCAATATCGACCAGAGCCAATAAGCAGTGAGCGGAGTAGTGGAACCAGTGCCAGAACAAGCGCAAGTAAACGTGGGACTCATCGGATGCGGATCAATGGGATCCGAACTAGCGAGAGCAGTTCACAAGGGTGAAGCGGGCTCGGCGCGAATCATTGGTCTGTTCGACGAATACCAACCCGGCCGTGAAGCGCTTGCTAAAGAACTCAGCACGGGAAACGCCTCTGCGCCAGTTCAGGTTGAAACAGTCGCAGAACTCGTAAAACTCCCAAATATCGATCTCGTCATCGAATGTGCGTCTCAGGTCGCTGTTGTCGCTCACGCTGAAACGGTGCTCAGCTCCGGTGCCTCGATGCTCGTAATGAGCTCGGGAGCGATGATTTCGCCCGACTTCTTGCGAACTGTCTCTGCGGCAGCCGAGAAGTCAGGTGCGTCTATCTACATCCCTTCTGGCGCAGTCGGTGGAATCGACGCACTACGGGCTTCGAAGGCATTGCTCGAAGAAGTGACTATCGTTTCGACGAAGAAGCCGATCTCGCTAAGCGGAGCACCCGGTTTTGCCGACTGGGAAGACAAAGAAATCACCGAATCAACTGTTATTTTCGAGGGCTCAGCGACTGAGGCGGTTGGTCTGTTCCCGGCGAACGTAAACGTTGCTGCGACTGTCAGCATGGCGGGAATCGGACCTGACGCAACGAAAGTCCGAGTAGTCGCCGATCCAGACTCCCCGGGCAACGTCCACGAGATCAACGCGATAAGTAAGGCAGGGAAGTTCTCGTTCAGATTCGAAAATATGCCGCACGAGACGAATCCAAAAACCAGTTTCTTGGCGGTATTGGCGGCGATAGAAACATTACGTTCGATCTGTGAGCCGGGTCTACGAATCGGGACTTAGGGTTCCCCTGAACGCGCACACCGTCAGTCCTCCCCCGGACAGGGGGAGTTAGAGGGGGAGATTACGGCGCGTGCCCAAGTCGTCCGACGACGCCCGAAGCACAACGAAGTAAAAATGGCGGAGGGTGCGGGATTCGAACCCGCGAGGGAGCTTAACACCCCCAACCCGCTTAGCAGGCGGGCGCACTAGGCCACTATGCGAACCCTCCGCGGAAGATGTGCCAGTGCGAACCAATTCAATATATCTTCACACTCCTTGATCGGCAAAGGAGTTCTGCATGAATCTTTTGATATATCGAACCAAATTCACAAGCGTTCCGACAAGCCACTCTCTTACTTGATAAGCCGACGCCTTAGCAGGAAGATCGCCGCAGGCCAGATAATCGCCGTAAGCGCAATCATGTACAACGCCGCCCAGAGATGGGTAATGTCGAGACTTCCGAGTGCGAATCCTCTTGCAATGTGAACCGCTGAGGTAAGTGGCATGAACCATGCGATCGGTTCTACCCAGTCGGGAAGTATCGATATCGGGAAGAACGATCCTGAGAAGAAGAACATTGGCGATGCGACCAACGTGAACACAAGCGTTAGGAACGTTGTGTGCGGAGCTACCGCAGAGAACAAGAACCCAAGCGCACCGAACGTAATTCCAACCATGATCGCCGGAATAATAATTCCGATCGCTTCCCAGTGATTCAGCCACCCGAACAATGCCGCAACGATCGCGGTTCCTACCACCGTCATGATCGATCTGGTGACCGCCCACAGAATATCGCCCATGGTGATTTCAGTGATCGTTATCGGCGTTGTCAGCGCCGTTTCATATACGTCGTTATCTATTCGGTTGTACGCATTCCACGACGTTTCAAACAGTGCGTGGAACATCGCGTTTCCCATTATTAACCCAGGAGCTACGAACTCGGCATATGAAGGAGCACCTTCGACTCCGTCGATTAGCTTACCGACTCCAAATCCGACCGCCACAAGAATGATGACCGGCTCGATTAGAACCCAAGTGATCACGAATTTCCAGTATCGAACAAACGATACCGCGTGACGAAGCCAGAGTCCGGTGACGCTTCTACGGCGAATGCCAGGGGTTGGAATTGCGAGGTTCACTATCCGTCTCTCAGTTCTCGTCCTGTTATCGCAAGGAACACGTCTTCTAAATTACCGGCACGATACGACGTTCGTACACCTTCAAGATCTTTGAGACCAGAAAGGTCAGGGCGATCGCCGTTCGCACCCGTCACGCTGATCAAGGCTCCGACTTCTCGGAACGTAATATTGTGTTCGGTCAGATATGCCCGAACGGTGCGTATGGAAACTGGGGACACTCGTAACTGCGTAACTTCTTTCGGAGCGTGTCGTTCGATCATTTGGTCAGGCGTGCCCTCATCGAGAATCTTGCCGTGGTCCATGATCGAGAGTCGATCACACAGAATGGTTGCCTCTTCCATGTAATGCGTCGATAGAAGCACCGTCACACCGGCGTCCTTGAGTACAGCCAGTTCTTCCCACACTCGATTCCGACTCTGTGGATCGAGTCCGGTCGACGGCTCGTCCATGACGATCACCTTCGGACTAGTCATCATCGAGCGTGCAATCGCCAGCCGACGTTTCATACCGCCGGAAAGTTCGTAGACATTCGACTTTGAGCGATCTCTAAGGCCGAAGAACTCAAGCACCTCATGAGCACGATTTTTGGAATCTTTCCTTGAAAGACCCGCCAAAAATCCGTGCAGAAAAAGGTTTTGAAATACGGTTAGCCCGTTATCGAGCCCATCGTGCTGAGTCACAACGCCCATCACTTCACGAACGGCTCGGTTGTCTTTCACAACGTCGATCCCCGAAACGGTGATCGCTCCGGAGTTCGTAGGCGATAGTCCGCTGAGCATCCGCATCGTGGTGGTTTTACCAGCACCGTTCGGACCCAGCAGGCCGTACGTTTCACCCGGTTCTACAGTGAACGAAATACCATCGACTGCCGCGATATCGCCGTATATTTTTCGAATTTCATCAGCCTTAATCACCGAACCATCGGGATTTAGCGTGGCGGCTCTATTCAGTTGCGATTCGTTGGTCAAATTGCCTCTTCAAGCACGAGTCATTGCAATGCAATCAAGTTCGTACTATTCACTAAAAATGTGGGTTAGTCGTCCGAGCCCTCAGGTTTTCCAGCACCCGGAGTATCACCAATCCACACTTCTCCGCCCACAAAGAGTTCTTTCTTCCAGATCGGAACGATCTCTTTCAAGCGGTCGACGAAGTACAAAGCCGATTCGAAAGCTGGTCGCCTGTGAGCCGAGCCAACGGCAACGACCATGCTCGTTTCGCCGATATCGACTCTCCCAGTGCGGTGGGCGATAGCGATTTTCCCTAGTTCCCACTTTTCCCGCATTTCGACAATGATCTCGGCGATCTTGTTTTCAGCCATCGGCTGATATGCCTCGTAGTCGAGGTACTCGACATTGCGACCCTCGTTATGGTCGCGGGTGACTCCTAAGAAAGTCACAACAGCGCCATCAACACCGGTTATAACGAAATCTGTAAGCGGCTTTTCTTCCAGCTTGTCGGGAGTGATGAACACCCAGTCGAACTCTGTCTTGATATCGCCAGAGCCACCACTTACAGGCGGAATAAGTGCGATCTCGTCACCGGCTTTCACGGGTTGATCGCCTTTTACGTACTCATTGTTGAGCGCCAGCATCACGCTAGTTCCGGGTTGCGGATCCTTCGGTGCCGTTTTTCGAGCAGCTACCACCGCGTCATCAACAGTCATGCCCTCGCCCCACGGGATAACGACACTTCTGGTTCCGGCTCGCTCGCGCAATACAGCGAAAAACAGAACTGATATTTGTTGGTCGGAATTAGTCAAAGGAGTTAATCAGAAAATCGTTACCGGTCGATCAGCGTTAGATGCACATCAGGTTACTGCCGAACCTGCCCTACTGGGTACGATTCATGTCACCAGAAGTAGTTAGGTTTCGCCATGTCTCAGATATGTGGGGTAGGATTTCGAGCATCTAATTCTAAACAGCATCAAGGATCTCTAAGAGGAAACAGAATGAGCGAATCCGTTGATCCATTGGTCAAAATCACACGCGTTCCTGAACGTGGTGCTTACGATAAAGAATCGATCTACTCGACTTTCGACGATGGATACTTGTGCCACGTGGCGTACGAATCTGATCACGGACCTGTCGTTCTTCCCACGCTTTACGGTCGACACGAAAATTTCATCTATTTCCACGGTTCCCCAGCGGCAGGAATGTTTCGCCGGGCAAATTCTGACGTGAACATCAGCCTAGTCGTTACTCATGTCGATGGATTCGTTCTCGCCCGCTCGCTGTTCCATCACTCAATGAACTACCGATCTGTCGTTGTAATCGGAAAGGCAGAAAAAGTTGAAGATCCTAAAGAAGTGATGCACGGTCTTGAGGTAATTACCGAGAACTGCCTACCGGGTAGATGGGATGAAGCTCGCCAGCCTAATGACGTCGAGCTGCGACAAACTACGGTTTTTCGCCTCGAACTCACAGCTGCATCAGTAAAGGCAAGAACTGGTGCACCGGGCGACGACGCGGAAGACATCGATCTCGATATATGGGCTGGCGTATTTCCGGTAGTCAGCGGTGTCGGCAATCCGATCCCTTCACCCGATTTCACGGCGGGGACCGACCTGCCGTCATCTCTCAGAACGTTCCGTCAGATACCCGAAGATGCTTGAACGTCTTGCCGATAATCGACAATTATTTGTAGGCTAATTGCAGTCGAAAGCTAAAACGAGTTCAAACTCCGCCTTCAAGCCCCTTTGACCTGCAACGTAATGGGCAATACAATTTTAGGTCGATTATGTTTGAACTCTCGCATTGGGCTGGAGTCTGACAAATATCTTTTCCGCCGTCTCCTTAATTACGGCACGGAGTGATTTCACGAATGGTTCGAATCCGTCTTAAACGCGTTGGTGGCAAGAAGCACCCTTTCTACCGAGTAGTTGTCGCTGACCAGCGTGCAGCTCGCGATGGTGCTTTCATCGAACAGATCGGCACGTACGATCCCTTCCCAAACCCACCTGAGATCAAGCTCAATGAAGAGAAGGTCAACGAATGGATTGGTAAGGGTGCACAGCCATCTGAATCAGTTACGTACCTTCTCCAGTCCGCAGGAATCCTTCCAAAGGTATCAACGCCTAAGAAGGCAGTAACTCCTAG
>JABIHL010000140.1 GCA_018649665.1 Chloroflexota bacterium
GAAATGATTTCGGTGGCTGTCAAATTGGCTGTCAAACGCGAAAAAGCCCCGGAATTCTCCGGGGCTCCCTCAGTTTGAGTTGAGATGGAGGCGACGGGCGGATTCGAACCGCCGAATAGAGGTTTTGCAGACCTCCGCCTTAAACCACTTGGCCACGTCGCCGCACAAATATTTTTCGAATTTCTTGATTCTCACCCAAACATCTAGCTACTAGATGATCGAGTCTCCGTGCGAGCGTGGTTTTGCTCGAATGAGGGTCACGGAAAACAGAAGTATTCGATTGTTCTGATCGGATCGTTCGGTTCGCCATTCAGCAACAACCGCAAACAATCCCACCACGCACACAAAGATAAATGGTGCCGAGGGCGGGACTCGAACCCGCACGTCCTTACGAACACTACGCCCTCAACGTAGCCTGTCTACCAATTTCAGCACCCCGGCACTGGGATGGCAGTAAATACTGCTCTATATACGAACTAATATTTGGCAGGAGCGGAGGGATTCGAACCCCCGGCCGCTGGTTTTGGAGACCAGTGCTCTAGCCGGACTGAGCTACGCTCCTGCGTTGGGACAAATTCCAGCCAAATAAATAGGCCGTCGCTCATCCGCAGCACTCAATCATACCTAGAAGAATGCTAGCCCGACAGTCGACGGCCCATCTATTTTTATTTGGTTTTCGTTTGGTGTCGAAACTCGACCAGCACTTTTACAGCGCTGCTTCGTCTTTCTCACCCGTTCGAACCCGGATTACCTCAGACACTGGCGTTACGAAAATTTTTCCGTCACCAATCTGTCCATCAACCCCGCTTCGAGAAGCCGAGATGATTGCTTCAACTACGGCATCTTTCATTTCGGCCTTCACCACAGTCGTAACCAACGTCTTAGGTAGTGCTGCACGAGTCGTTGTGGTTGCACCACGACCTGTGAACACTTCGACACCCTGCTGGGTTCCTTTACCGCTTACGTTCGAGATGTGGTAACCACCTACTCCCGCTTCGATCAAACTTTCAACTAAAAGATTGACTCGTTCGGGACGAACTACTGCTTCAATTTTGATCATGATCTTTATTCTCCTGCTGCGTGATCGATCCGTTGCCGATCACGCAGGTTGAATGAATGCTTAGTCAGCTCCGTCGCCGACGTATGCCCGCTCACCGTGGAGGGCCACGTCGAGTCCTGCATCTTCATCCGCATCATCAGCCCGGAGACCCAGACCAGGTATTACATCGAGAATCTTCAGAATTACGAAGGTCACGACGAATGAGTAAGCGATAGTGGCGAGAGTTGCGACGACGTTGTAGCCGAGCACTTCCGCATCGCCATCGACAAGACCGATTCCACCAACTGCGAAGATACCTGTTGCGATTGCGCCCCAGATTCCACCGATACCGTGAACGGCCATGACTTCCAGCGCATCATCGAATCCGAACTTGTGTCGAATGCGAACTGCGTAGAAGGTCAGTACTCCGGCACCAAGACCGATTGCGATTGCGCCCATAGGCCCAACGAAACCAGATGCAGGCGTAATTGCTACAAGCCCGGCAACTGCACCGGTTGCAGCACCAACACCACTCATTTTTCCGGTGTGGATGTGCCCCAGAATGAGCCATACAACCAGAGCCATAGCGGCGGCAGTGTTGGTTACAAGGAACGCACTGATGGCGAGTCCGTCAGCGGCAAGGCCTGAACCGGCGTTGAAACCGAACCAACCGAACCACAGGATTCCCGCACCAAG
Organism: Chloroflexota bacterium; assembly: GCA_018649665.1. Lineage (GTDB taxonomy): Bacteria > Chloroflexota > Dehalococcoidia > Lucifugimonadales > Lucifugimonadaceae > Lucifugimonas. Next base: position 1,736 of record JABIHL010000140.1, read on the forward strand.
AATTACAAAAGGAACGTTGTGAGGTTCAACACCACGGTCAACACCTCGACGCTTGCCTACTAAGAAAGCGGCAACAACTGCTGCGATACCTGCGTTGATGTGAACTACTGTTCCACCAGCGAAGTCGAGCGCACCCATTTCAAACAACCATCCGTCGCCAGCCCATACCCAGTGGGCGATAGGCGCGTAAACAAATGTGATCCAAGCGACTAGGAACACGAGGTAGGTCGTGAACTTGAAGCGCTCGGCGATTGCACCTGTAATAAGTGCAGGTGTGATGATGGCGAACATCATCTGGAAGATGGCAAACAACATTGCGCCGTCTTCAGGGTCACTCGAAACGTCCTTGAATCCTACGAAGTCGAAGTTACCAATGAACTGGCCACCTTCTCCGAATGCGAGGCTATAGCCCCACAGAACCCAAACAACACTGACCACACCCATTGATACGAAGCTGTACATGACTGTGCTGACTACGTTTTTACCGCGGACTAGACCGCCGTAGAAAAATGCCAACCCCGGAGTCATAAACAGAACGAGGGCAGATGCCATTAGCATCCACGCTACTGATCCAGAATCCATTAGAAATTTCTCCCCGAAATAAAACTGTTAGGCACAGCTCGAAATGAAATCTATTGGGTAGGTGTTTCGGAAATGTTGCGGAGGTGTGACGCCTTGGTTACA
>JABIHL010000141.1 GCA_018649665.1 Chloroflexota bacterium
AGCGTATTGATCGCTTCGATGGGCGTCATATTGGCGACGTCGAGTTCTTTCAGTTCATCCACGAGCTCGCTACTCACCTGTTGATCGCCAAGAGGCATCTGCAACTGGAAGCCTGCCGGTCGAGGGCTTGATTTGGCGTTGTTCTCCAACTCATCGAGAAGGTCCCACGCCCTACTTACTACGGCTCCCGGCATTCCCGCCAAACGTGCGACGTGCACACCGTACGAACGGTCGGCCCCCCCGGGGACTATCTGGTGCAGGAACACTACTTCGCCCGCCTCTTCGGAGACTGCAACACGTAAGTTGTGCGCCCGTGGCAGTTGATCGGCCAGTTCAGTCATCTCGTGATAGTGAGTAGCAAAAAGGGTTTTACAGCCCAATTTAGGCGAATTGTGAATATGCTCAGCAACAGATCGAGCAATCGCCAACCCGTCGTACGTAGAAGTACCACGACCGATTTCATCGAGCACAGCCAGCGAACGACTCGTCGCTTGATTCAATATCGACGCCGTTTCGACCATCTCGACCATAAAGGTCGATTGTCCACCGGAAATATCGTCGGAGAGCCCCGCACGAGTAAAAATACGGTCCACAACACCGATTCTCGCCTTCGTAGCCGGTATGTAGCTTCCAACCTGCGCCATGAGCACCAGTACCGCTGCCTGACGAATATAAGTCGACTTACCCGACATGTTGGGACCGGTGATGATCATCACCTGTCGTTCATCGTTCGAAAGATCGAGATCGTTCGATACAAATCGGCCGGGACCTAACGATGATTCAACGACCGGATGCCGCCCACCCTCGATTTCAAGAGCAGTATCGTCATCGACTAGCGGTCGAACCCAACCGTTCTCTGCGGCTGCCTGCGACATCGAAACCAGCGCATCGAGAACACCAAGCGCACTTGCCGTCTCCATGATTCTGTCGCCGTGAACAGCGACTTCTCCGCAAACGCGCCGGAATATTTCACGCTCTAGCTCGCTGATTCGATCTCGGGCGTTGAGAATCTTCGATTCAAGTTCTTTGAGCTGTGGAGTTATGAATCGTTCTCCATTCACAAGCGTCTGACGCCGTTCGAACGAATCAGGAACCAAATGCGCATTGTTTTTGGTAACTTCGAGATAATAGCCGAACACCCGGTTGTAGCCGATTTTCAGGCTTTTGATGCCGGTTGTTTCTCGATGATCGGCTTCGAGAGCGGCAATACTCGATCGAGCATCGCCAGAAAGTGATCTGACTTCGTCGAGTTCCGCATGAAATCCTTCACGGATTGCCGAGCCTTCCCCAACTGTGATCGAAGGCTCGTCCGGGATCGCTGCATTGAGCAGCTCAACGGCTTCCGAAGACGAATGAAGCCGCCCGATTACTGAACCACCAGGAATAACGCCTTCTGGTAGCGAAGCGATCAGTTCAGGAATTACAGCTAGACCAGTGCGCAACGAAGCTAGATCACGAGGAGTAGCTGTATTGGTTCTCACGCGGTTGGTGAGGCGTTCGAGATCAGAAACCTGCCCCAATAGACGCTGGACACAGGAACGTGCACTCTGATCGCCAACAAATGCAGCTACGATTTCTTGCCTTCGCTGAACGTCATCGGGCTCAAGCAGCGGCCGGGTTAACCACGCTCGCAACGTTCGGGCGCCCATCGCGGCTTTAGAGAAATTCAAAGTGCGATACAGAGTCGGTGCAGACGTCTTGCCAATCGACGAGGTGAAGACTTCGAGGTCCCTCAGCGCCTTCTGGTCGAGCTTCATATAAGAATTGGTCGACTCAGTGCGTAGGGAAGTTAGCTGAGGGATCGCACCGAACTGTGTGTCGGCAACGAAATCGAGTACCGATGACGCAGCGACTATCGCAAGGGGCATGTTTTCGCACCCGAACGCTTCCAGTGTGTTTGCTTTGAAGTGTTCGAGCAGACGAGCCGCAGATAGATCGGTATCAAGCCGGGTTTCATCCAGCGGACGAATCACCATGCCAGACTCTTGATCTGTACCAATTAGTTCGATAGAAAGCGTGTCAGCGATCAGTTCCGCTGGCGCAAGGCGAAACAGCTCGTCTTTGATATCTGCCAAGGGAAATTCCCCAGTGACAAATTCGCTTGTTGAGATATCAACATACGCCAGCCCCGCTCGTTCGCCATCGCAGACGACTGCGGCTAGGTAGTTGTTCGTTGATTGATCCAGTAGCGCCGGTTCGATCACGGTTCCCGGAGTGACGACACGTACTACGGCACGTTCGACTAATCCCTTTGATTTCGCAGGATCACTTGTTTGCTCGGCGATAGCGATCTTCAAGCCAGCAGCAACGAGTGTCCCAAGATGATTGTCGAGTGCGTGATACGGAATTCCGGCGAGCGGAGCTTTTCCGCCGGCTCCTGATTCTCGTGAAGTGAGCGTGATGCCGAGCACTTTCGACAACATGTGGGCGTCTTCATCGAAGGCTTCGTAAAAATCGCCCATCCGAATCAGCAAAAGCGAGTCAGGATAAGCCGCTTTGAACTCTAGAAACTGACGTCGACCCGGCGACAGCTTCTTTCCAGCTGCTGTCTTCTTTTTAGGCGCCTTCGAGCGAGCACCGACATCGCCGGTGGAATCACCAGTGAGTTCGCCCGTAGGTTCGGAAGGGGCAGTTTTTTCTGCAGAACTAGCAGTATCGGAAGTTGCTGACATCGTGTCGCGATTCTAGCGTGAATCCGTGACAGATTTTCGACTGCACAGAGGTTAGTCGTACCGAATAGACACAGAATCAGATGCGGTCCATCGCAATTCTGAGAACGAGCTGCCTCTCGGCATTTCGAAAACCATCATTCCAATAACCTGATCGCCACCATTCATTTTCACCGTGCCCCAAATGGGAATAAACCCGGGCACTGTGTATCTAGGCGCAGCCTCCGCTGTGTAAGCACGGCTAATCGTATTGATCGGCTTATACGCGGCCTTATTACTGTCCAGCAATACCGCCGAGCTCTCGTCCACGATCAGGTTGACCACTCCGGAAGTCTCGTTATTCAGAGTTACTTTCACGTAAACGAGCTCGTTGTTCGCCTCGTCTTCAGGCTTCATTGCCCAGTTGTAGACTGTCCCGTTCGTGTCGGCGCCTTGGTAGGTGATGAATTGCTGCTGCTTCGGCTCTTCGGCTCTAATCCAGAGCGTTCGGCCGGCAATGTATAGCGGGTCGCCACCTTCGGTCTTGAACACCGTGAGCATACTGATGACCACCACTGCCAAAATGACAGAGAATGCTGTAATACCCATAAGAATGAACGGTTTGTTCTCTTTTGGAACGCTAAGTTGGCGTCGGGCAAGAACTGCTCCACCCGCATCTATATCCATATATTCCGATCCGGGATCACCCCGGAAACCGGAAGTTGGCATGAACTCGAGTCGGACTCTAACCATGTCGCCAGCCATTTTTTCGGCCGAAACTACGTTCCAAGTCAGCTCAGCGTCTCGTAGACGCGGACCGTACTCGTACTTGTTAGCTCGAGCGTACTCGAGTGCACCGGAAACCTGGATTGGAAAGCTCTTCGCCGCTTCCTCGCCAAATTCGAAACTAGCCGATTCAACGGCTGGTTTTACGTCTTCTGATACGGCTGTAACTTCTTCAGTCACCTGAGATTCCTCAGCCGCGTCCTGTTCAGTTCGATTCTCTTCAGTCATCCATTGCTCCACTGTCCGGGACTACCCCGAACCGACAAGCGAGAGTACACGATGTACGGTCGGTACCGCACAGTATTTTCACATTTGAAGAACTAATTATTGCCAAGACTCAGCCAATGAGCGAATTATACGTCGATATTCGTCGAATATTGGATGCCTAATTTTGCGCCGATGGAAACGTCGCGAGTTGGTCTAAAACATCTTTCAATGCCTGAAGTACGTCATTAACATCTGTTTCGGTTGTCTCTCGACCAAAAGATATTCGAACACTTCCCACCGCTAACGCAGGGTCAATTCCCATAGCGAGAAGCACGTGAGACGGTTCAAGCGATGCGCTACTACAGGCGCTACCGCTCGAAGCTGCAATTCCTTTGAAGTCCAATCCCAATAACACTGGTTCCCCTTCCACACCCGGGAATGAGAAATTCGATATTTCTGGAACTCGATCAGTCTTGCTGCTATTGAACGAGGAATCGGGAATACGCTCGGCGACACCCTCGACCAGCTTGTTCGCAAGCTGCTGCATACGTCCTCTAGATTCGATTCGTTCAGACTCAGCGAGCGTTATCGCCTCACCGAACCCGACGATGCTGGCGACATTCTCGGTACCAGACCTACGCTGACGTTCCTGCCCACCGCCGGCAATTAGCGGTTCTAGCTCCACGCCTCGCTTCACATAAAGAGCGCCCACGCCTTTGGGACCGTAGATCTTGTGCGCCGACAGGCTGAGCAGATCAACTCCAAGATCGCTCACATTCAAGGAAAGCTTCCCTGCTCCTTGCACCGCATCGGTGTGAATCAGCACTTTCCCGCCTAGCAACTTTGATGCTTCTCGGGTTTTCTGGGCAATTGTCGCTACGTCTTGAATCGTGCCTACTTCATTGTTCACCAGCATCACGCTGGCAAGGAACGTATCGGCTCTGACCGCGGCTGCAAACTCGTCGGGATCGACCTTGCCTGTCCTGTCGACACCTACATACGTAGCTTCGTATCCCAGTTTTTCGAGTTGTTCGACAGGGTGAATGATGGCGTGATGCTCGATAGCCGTGGTGACGATGTGCCCGCCAGCGGGCGAACGCATTGCTGCAGATCCCTTAATCGCAAGATTATTCGATTCAGATCCGCCGCCCGTGAAAACGATTTCCCCAGAACGGCATCCCAAAACCAATGCTACTTGCTCCCGCGCCTCGTCAATTCCGTACCGTGCTTCCCCTGCCAACGAGTACAAACTCGAAGGGTTACCGAACTTCTCGGTAAAGTACGGAAGCATTTTTCCGAGTACTTCAGGACGAACCGGAGTGGTCGCAGCGTGGTCGAGATAATTAATTCGTTCGTCGCTAGATGTCATGGTGCAAGTATTTGCTAAAGAGCCGCCTGAAGCAACGAAACCGTGTAGCCGTTGCTATTTTGCTTGGATAAGATATTTCGGATTTGAAATCCGCGAGAACAAATCTGCCGTATCTCTGTGCCGTGAGCCCCACGGCGCATTTAATTTTGGCAGAATAGTTCCGTTGTGGCGCGAACCGCCGTCATTCAACCGAAAACCGGAGTGAGTAGTTGATCAAAATTGAGCACATGTCGAAAAGTTACGGACCCTACCCGGCCGTGATCGACATCTCGTTCGAAGTGCTCAAGGGCGAAATCGTCGGATTCCTCGGCCCGAACGGTGCAGGTAAGACGACAACCATGCGAGTTGTCACGGGCTACACGCCTCCGACCGAGGGCGATGTAACCGTTGGTGGTTACGACGTCGTGTCCCACTCGCTCGACGTGCGCCGACACATCGGTTACCTCCCAGAGACCGTTCCGCTCTACCTAGATATGACGGTTATGGACTACCTCAGTTATATGGGTGAAATCCGGGGAATGAACAAATCCTGGGTGAAAGAACGCTTGCCGAAGGTCATCGACATGGTGAAACTTGGCGAATACAGGAACACGCTAGTAGGCAGGCTCTCGAAGGGCTACCGACAGCGTGTAGGTATTTCGCAGGCAATTCTTCACGAGCCTGATGTGCTTGTGATGGACGAGCCAACTATTGGTATCGACCCAATTCAGGTTGTCGAAACTCGAGAATTGATTAGCAACTTGGGTGAAGAACACACCATGCTTCTCAGTTCCCACATACTTCCTGAAGTAAGCGCTATATGTAAGCGAGTGCTTGTAATCAACGACGGTCGTATCGTTGCTGATGACAAGCCAGACGATCTTTCCGAGAAACTCCAGCACGCTGAACGAATTGAGATCAGCGTTAGGGGAGCAGAAGCACCAGCGTTCATCAACGCTATGCGAGATATTTCCGATGTAGTCGATGCCCGCTCTGACCAGCGAGCATCGGTAGTACAACGTTCGGAACGCGAAGACTTCCTTCCGTTCATCGTGGATGCCCGACCTAACGTTCAGGCAACTGAAACTATTGCGAAGACCATCATCAACAACGGCTGGGGGCTGACTAACTTGACGCCTCTACCGATGACCCTTGAAGAGATCTTCCTCGAATTGACAACCGAAGAGAATTTAGGCGAGTAGGAATTGCGTTTCATATCCGTCATAGCGATCAAAGAGATTCGCACATACTTCGCCTCGCCGATGGCCTACGTGGTTTCGGCGGCGTTCCTTGCTATCACAGGCTTCTTCTTCGTCGCATCGGTCTCCGATGCGTTCGCTGAAGCAAGCATCCGTGGTTACTTGGCCGGTGCGATTTTCTTCTTGATTTTCATGTCACCAGCCCTCACGATGCGTCTCCTTGCTGAAGAGCAAAAACTGGGAACGCTCGAATTGTTGTTGACTTCGCCCCTGCGTGAATTCGAAATTGTTTTCGGAAAGTTCATTGCAGCTTTCGTCACCACGATGGTAATGGTTGGGCTTTCGCTCTACTTCGTGGTTGTGCTATTCGTCTACGGTGATCCAGACATCGGTCCGTTGCTCACCGGATTGTTCGGACTTGGCATGTACGCAGCGGCAACTCTTGCGGTTGGACTGTTCGCCTCGTCGTTGAGCAGTAACCAAATTGTGGGTCTTGTCGTTGGATCTGGAATTCTCACGGCGCTCACAATTATCGATTTTGTAAGCGCAAGACTTTCGGGAACCGCAGCTCAGGTATTGGATGCATTCCAACTCGGTGCTTCGTTCTCGGTTTTCGACCTTGATAGCTTCGGAGTGGCCGAGGGTGGGCACTTCGCAGATTTCGCACGAGGCATTATCTCGGTAACAGATATTGCCTACTACTCATCAATAACAGCAGTGTTCTTGCTCCTCACAGTTCTTGTGTTGGAAGCAAGGCGATGGCGCTAGGCCAGTATTCAGTAGATGTCCACAGATCAGCAGAACAATCCCGAAAGTCGGCCAACCTCCGATTCCCTTCGTGAAAAGACTCCGATTTTCCAGAGTCTGAAAAACAACACGAAATCAATCAGGCAGGCGCTCGCGCTCGTCGGTGTCGGTGCCGTCGTCTTCGGTGTACTCATTTGGGTATTCCTACGAGGTCTTGAAGGCCCAGCGTTCATCGTCGCTGGCGTAGGTTTCGGCCTTCTCCTCATCGACGCGATTATCTCGCTTGCAACGGTTCGTCAGGCAGTATTCGGTCGGCGTGGTCGATACGGTCTCAACACGGCAATCGTTTTCGTCGTCTTCTTAGCGATCGCAGTGGTGATTAATTTCACTCTTCTCTGGGCAACTGATCGACCGAACCCTGAAGGCTGGCTGCGTATCGACACGACGGCTACCAAACAGTTCTTGCTTGAAGAACAGGTAATCAACACGCTCGAAAACTTGAAAGAGCCAGTAAAGATCACAGCGTTCTTCACAACCGATACAGCGGCTGAAGCAGCCGCGTGGCGAAACACTGACGACATGCTCAGTGAGTTCCGTCGTCGATCTGGTGACTTCGAGCTTACCTATGTGAGAGTCGACCCAGAGTTAAATCCGAACGTTGCGACTGCCCTAGGCGTGACTCAGTTCCCGGCTCTCGCCATCGAAGGCGTTGAAAGTCGTAGAACCCAAGTTATCGTAGGCACTAACCCAACGGCAGGTCCTAACGTATTTACCGAGCAACAGGTTGTAACTGGACTACTGGTAATCAACCAGATAGCCCAAAAGAAGGTCATTTTTATCACCGGCCACTCCGAGCGTGACCTAACCGACGTGTCAACCAGGACAGCCGTCGGGCTCGCAGCTCGTGCGCTAAACCGTGAAAACTACGTTGTTCTGAACGAAACTCTTCAGGAACTCGGCACACGTATGTCATCGGGCAACCCGCAGGAAATTCCTGCCGCAATCGTTTTCGCAAACCCGATACAAGACTTACTTCCGATCGACCAGCAGGCGCTACTAAACTATGCGCGGTTTGGCGGAAGCATCCTGTTCCTGTTTGAGCCTGACGTAACTCCAGAAACCTTCAAACAGTTCCTCTCTCGCTACGCTGTGGCAATTGGCGATGGTGAAGCTGCTGATACGGCAAGCTTCGTCGCTCCAAGCCCCACATTCATCCAAGTCAAGAAGAGCAATGGTCAGATCCCACAGCACCCAGTGACTATCGGATTTGAAGTTCTTTACATGCCTGGAACAACCCACTTCGGCTGGGCTATCGACCCGGGATCAATTCCGCTTGTCGATGAAGTCACCCCTCTTGTAAAGCAGGGAATACTGGCTTCCACCACTCTCAGCAGTTGGTCGGAAACGGATCCAGACACTCTCGCATACGATATCGATACTGAAATTGCCGGACCACTGCCAGTTGCGGTTGTCGTTGAGGCGGTTGGTGAAGTTGCTGGTGGTGTTTATTCAGACGGTGAGCAGCTCGTTACGATGAATATGATCGTAATTGGAGATACTGACTTCGCTACCAACAACTACTTTGGTTCTGCGAATAACTCTGACCTGTTCGTGAACTCGGTCAACTATCTTGCGAAAGACTATGAGCTAATTTCGATTCGAGCAAAGACTGACGCGAACCGGCAGCTGTTCCTAACCAAGAATGAACGTGATTTTGTTCGTTGGTCTGGATGGCTTCTCATGCCATCTTTGATCAGTCTATTTGGGTTCTGGACATGGTGGAGAAGGCGCTAAAAATATGAATCTGCGTTTTCTGCTCGTCCTAATAACTGTTCTCGCTTATGTGTCAATCGGTGTCACTTGGTTCATAACGAACGAACCCGTGGAGACTAATGAGCCAGACCCACCGTTCTTCTACACACTTTCACCCGATGATCTTCGAAACATCAGTATCGACACTGGTGAAAAAGTCTCCAGTTGGTCGCTACGTGAAGACGTACATAGGTGGTACTTCGACGACCTCGAAAACGTTCCTGCTGATCTCTTCCGTTGGGGTGGTATTACCCAACTTCTCGGCGGACCGCGAACTCAGCGTGTTTTGGCTCAATCAATCGACGATATATCGCTTTACGGCTTAGATGAGCCATCTGCCGAGTTCGCTGTCACTCTGCGTGACGGTTCTGTTGTGAAACTCGTTCTAGGGAATCACACGCCAGATGGCGAGAATAACTACGCACGAGTCGAAGGTTTCCCTCAGCTGGTTCTCGTCGATTCGTCTTGGGGACGAGTTCTTGAGCGCTTGGTTGATGATCCTCCCTACCCCGAGTGGCACTACTCTCTTACGGGCGATCCTCGCGAAGTAATTCTTTTCGACAATAACGAAGTTATTCGGGCGTACGGTTACGAGCGTGATACCGGTATCTGGACGATCTGCGACATCCCATTAGCGACTGATCCATGTACTGGTTCTGAGTTGGCTGACGGTGACGCCCTCATGGCTGAAATAGAGTACTTCGGCAACCCGCAGATCAGCGGAGCCGTGGCATTGAATCTTGAAAACGATGTTGATTACGCCCCTTACGGCACGATTCTTGAAGCGCCGTACATCGCAGTTCGAATTGAAAACCGAAACGATGAAACCAACGTTATTGAAGTTCGACGCCTGACCATGACGATCGGCGACCTTACTGATGATGGCGCAAGCCGTTTCGCAGTGGCAAACGAAACGTCGGACGTTATCCTGATCGATGCAGAATGGGCGGATCGAATTCTCGATCTGTTCTTCGGCGACCTTCTAGTCGATAACGGCTAGGGGACGCTAGGTCACATCTTCGGCCCGTTCCTAAGATGACGCCCGTAAACTCGGATGCATCAAATGCCGCAGACCGAACGATGTGCATTAATCGGCAACGCAGAAGCATCGTTACAAGCGAAGTCAACGCATCAAGTACCAGCGCACAGCTCTCCCACCCTCAGAGAGGGCGACGAGAGCGAATTACGTAGTCAGGTTGCGATACAGCTGCGGCAGGCGTTTCGGAAGAAGGCTGATATCCGGTAGAACTTCATAGCTGAAGTCTTCCATCATCGTCTTCATGTAATCGTGCCCAGCCTTATCGACGGTCAGACAGAACGGTGTAATACCCATGTTTCGGGCTTCGATAAGTGACTGACGGGTGTCGTGCACCGCGTATTCCTTTTCGACGCCTTCACGAGAGTATCCACGATCCTGCGGTCGCCCGTCAGAGATGAGGAACAAGAATTTCGAACGTGCCTCGGCCTCATTCAGTTTAGCGGCCGTGTGACGAATCGCTGGCCCCATACGCGTTGCGTGAAGCGGTGCGATTCGGTCGATGCGTCGAGGAACCATGTCAGAGAACTTCTCGTCGATATCCTTGATCGTGTAGAACTCCACGTTCTCCCGACCGTAGCCGGAGAATCCGTAGATTCCGTACATATCACCAATCGCTTCGAGCGAGTTGACCAAAAGAGTAATTCCCTCTTTCTCAACATCGACGATTCGCTTGTAAGTGCGACGCAGTCCTTCGGAACGGCGTGAACGCAGCCAGACCATGTATTCGACAGGATCGTCAGGCGCACCCCAGTCGTCGGACGGCTTCTTAGCCTCGTCAATCGCCTCTGCAGTAGACGCAGAGAGATCCAACAGGAATGCGACGGCAACGGATCGTTCGTTCTTGTTACGACGCCAGTAGAGCTTTTCTTCTGGCGAAACACCGATTTTAAGATCGATCAGAGCTTCCAACACGGAGTCGAGATCATACTCTTCACCGTCTTCTAGTCGCTTTTGTTTGCGATACATCTCTGGGATGACCAACTCGAACTGACGCTTAATTTGGGCGACCAGTCCGGAGTTCTCTGCGAGGGTCTCGCGGAAGAAATTAGGTTCGCCGTCTGCCATGATCTTCTCGTGAACCATGCACCAGTTCGGCTTGTATTCGTTTGCCCTGAAATCCCATTCAGGGTAGGTGAAGGTATCGGGCTCAGTAGCGGTAAGAGGACCACCATCTTCATCGACGTGCTGCGAAGGTCCCGGCTGGAACTGCTGGTTCTCCGGATCGCGCTTCTGCAGCTCTTTCATCAGGTTTTCGATCATCTCGGAAACCTCTTGATCGCCACCTTCTTCGCCCTCGGTCTGCTCCATGTCCATCTCTGGAGCGTTCTTCATCATCTCTTCGAGCTGTTCCTGAGTAATCGGCTCCATTTCGCCTGACTCCGACATCTCGCCATTTTCCATCATCTGCATTTGGGATAGCAGCTGTGAAAGCTCGGGTTTGAACTCGCCTCGGTAGTCGACTTCTTGAGGCGATGAGTAGTCTTCTTCGCCTTCGCCCTCACTATCCATATCTGGTTCGGATGATTCGCCTTCTTCAGGTTCGCCTTCGCCCTCGCCGTCGGGAGAAGACTGACCCATAAATTGCTGGATCACTTCTTCTGGGTCGACTACATCGTCCTCATCGGAAGACTCGTCTTCTTCCTCTTCTGGCTCGAGCTGCTCGAAGTCGTCATCATCGATTTCTTCGTTCTTCACATCTATCAGAATCGAATACGCACGAATCGCAGCTTCAGCGGCATCTTCTACGAGTGCTTCTACCGAAGTGACCTGTCGAATTAGCTTGCGCAACTTACGAGCAACGTCAATGTGCTCAGACGGCACAAGCATTTCGTCGACCTGACCAAGACTGACTCGGACCATGAATTCAACAAGTGCTTCACGAGCAGGTAGATCGGTCACGTCTGGGCGTGATTCGAGCGATGCAGTGCGAACCATGTCGTACATCGTCATTACACCTGGGTAGAGCTCTTCGACATATCCGTCGATGCGAGAGCTTTCGAGCACGGTGAATGCATCGAGAGCCAATCGTCGCTCTTGGAACAGGTCGAAAAACCGGCTCATATCGGTTAGAAATTCTCGAGGCTCAACATCAACCGGTTCTGTTGCAGCTGGCACTGGATCAGACGGGGTTTCATGACCAAATACGACCACCTGTGGCGGGGTTAACGCTGCTTTCTTTTCAGCTTCATCGGCTGCCTTGGCGGCCTTTAATTCTGACGCACCCGGAAGGCGTGGACGAAGATCGTCAAAAAGAGCCGACGGAATATTGAAATCGAACGCGAACGACCCAAATTCGATGTGACCGATCTGATGCGTTGAAATCACTTTGAAGAATCCAAAGTTTTCGTCTTTGGTCGTGTATCGGTTGATAACCGATGGCATGTAAATCGTTGTGCCTTCGGTCGTTGGCAGTTCGCCCTGGAACCACCCGATATTCTTCTCGGCAAGCGCAGCGGCAGCCTGAACATCAATAGTGCGACCTGTAAGTGCCAGACAGTACATCTGGATCACATCACGAACCCGCGAAAGTTCTATAGAAGATGACAGCGAATCGAGCATCTCTTGGCTAGCTGGCGACTCTAGCTTGAAGTAAGTAACAGCAGCTTCATCGCTCTCGCGGGCTGTGCGTAGGCCTTCAGCCTGCCATTGGCCCATCTGATCGAACGTCACCCTTTCGAGTATTTCAGGAACGGTCTTCAGAAACTCAGGAGCAGCAGGAGCCGAGACAGCAGCGATACCATCGGTCATTTCCAGAAGGCGATCGCGGTTGTCGGCTGCAACTCTATTGACTGTATTTGCACCGTCTCTCAACACTCCGGCGGCATCGCTAACCCCGGTGATAACGAGTCGACGTGCGAGTGAAATCAACGGTGCCCTGTGGGGAGCACCGAGCTCGACAAGAGAGGCTGTGGCAGAGTCGAACAGCACGGCTGTTTCTCGCCAAGATTTCTCAGCGACGATCTGCGCGAGGTTGATAAATCTATCGACATCTCCGGTAATTTTCGGAAACAGGTCGATACCGGCACCGAGAGCGTCGCCAGCCTGATCGTAGGATCGGCGTGAGAGGATCTCTAAGAACTCGCCAAAATGGCAGAATTCTTCGAACGAAAGCGTTTCTAGCAGATCGGGAGTCGCCTCGAAGAGTCGGCAAGCAAGAGCCGACGATTTCCAAGTACCGCGGTATAGCGCTCGGCACACGTTTGCCCAATCGTCGATGTACCGAGGACGTAGGCGTAGCATCGCTTTTGGTGATGACTTGAAATATGCGACTGCCAATGATGGAGAGTCTTCACACAGCGATGTGCCAGTCTTCGCCCACTTCAGGAATTGACCTGAAGGAAGTTGTCGTTGAACCGCTACTGAAGCATCGAAGAATTCGGCGGCGGCTTCCCACGACCTCACGGTCTTGCTGGCGATTTCCAAGCCTTCTTGTGCCCATAGTTGGCATGTTTCGTCAGCTAATCGTCCGTTTAGCTTTTCGAGGGCAATTTCGTATCGTTCGAGCACTGGCGCCGGGAACTGATCCAGTTCCTTACGGGTAATCTCGATTGCGTTTTGCTTTGCGTCGTCGGAACTGGTCAACTCTGGTCTTGCCCTTTGTCAGACTGTTTCATTCTGCGTTCATCACAATGTCGATAGTGTTCGCAATTATCTGAGCAGATGCTCCCCAGATCACGCGATCCTCGTAGGCGTATGCGGTTAGCTTGCGCACTTCACTTTTCCTGACGACTGTGATCGATCGTCGAGATACTGCGTCCACAAATACCCTCACGGGTACGTTCACTACATCCGCAACCTCGGCTTCTTCAGGCGTAATTTTCACGCCGTCGGTCCCCCTGCCTGCGTATGGCCAAACTTCGAATCCTGTCGAGGTATCGATTGGTGGCATCTGACACCAAATATCGATATCACCCGACTTGATTCCAAGTTCTTCATCTGTCTCTCGCAACGCTGCATGCATTGGCGAATCGTCAGACTGTTCGATCATTCCACCCGGAAACGCCCATTGACCGCTGTGGTTCCTGAGAGTTTCCGCTCGCCTAATCATCAACACGCACGGTTCACCGTTTGTAACGTTGAACAGCACGCTTACGGCCGCGGGAGCACTACTACCCAGTGCTTCATGCTTCTTGCCTGAATACTGCCTTAGGGTAGATTCGAGCCGGTTGATCGTAAGCCCTTTTGAATTCACGGTAGTGTTCACGCGAAGATCGAAGTTACAACCTCATCGATGCTGCGCTGTACCTGAGGATCGTCAGTGATACCCCAAGTTACAGACACCTGACATGCTCGTCGCTGCGATACGCCTTCTTTGATTAGGCGACCTGCGTAGATAAGCATTCGCGTGCTAGCACCTTCTTCAAGGCCGTGCTCGCGAAGGTTTCGAATCTTGAGCCCGAGTCGTGCCAATCGTTCAGCAGTGTCGGAATCACAACCCGATTCGTGAGCAATAATCTGTGCTTCTCGCTCTTCTTCTGGGAAGTCGAACTCAAGCGCAACGAAACGCTGACGCGTGCTGTGCTTCAAGTCCTTTAGAGCGTTCTGGTATCCAGGGTTGTAAGAAACAACCAACAGGAAGCCATCGGCAGCTTCGATAGTCGATCCGAGCTTGTCGATGGTTAGCGAACGACGGTGGTCGGTTAGCGGGTGAATGATGACGGTGGTGTCTTTTCGTGCCTCGACGATTTCATCGAGGTAGCAAATTCCACCGGCTTTTACAGCACGGGTCAGTGGTCCATCGATCCAGCGAGTGCCATCGGCATCAAGCAGGTATCGACCGACAAGGTCGCTGGCGGTCAGGTCTTCGTGACATGCAACCGTGATGAGCGGAAGCTTTTCACCCGCGCCATTCTCAGCGGCAGCACCGGGGTTTCGTGCAGTGAGGCCTTCGCTCAGGCGCCATGCCATGTGCTCTACGAAACGGGTTTTACCAGTTCCAGTCGGCCCCTTCAGGAGGATCGGTACTCGCTGTCGGTAGGCCGATTCAAAAATGTCGATCTCGTCGGAAGTTGGTACGTAGAAAGGCTCTTTCTCTACGTAGTAGTCTTCGATGTTTTGCTCGTTGTATTTCTGTTCTATGGCCATTAGTACTCACGCCCTGAGGCATTTCCTCACCGATTAGCGGTGAACTATTTCGGATTCACATCCGGATACATTCGTTAAGGGATTGATTCCCAGAGTTTCGATATTTGATTACGCAGATCTTCAAGCGTTGCGTCGTTCTCGATCACGATGTCAGCCCTATCGACACGCTCTTGCCTCGCGAGCTGCGCAGCAACTCTGGCTTTCGTATCGGACTCACTCATTCCCGATCGTCGTTCAACCCGTTGAATAACCACGCTTTGCGGCGCTTCAATGGTCCAGACGACATCGGCTACTTTGTCCCATCCTGATTCGAACAGTTTCGGGACTTCAACCACAACGACTCTCGTTCCGCATTCCGTCTCTTTTTTCAAGAGTGCCAGTGTCAGCTCTCGCGTCGCTGGCCATACGATCTTTTCAAGTTCCAAACGTCGGACAGGATCAGAGAAAACGATTTTGCCCAGAGACTTCCGATCGATAAAACCAGAACCGTCCAGAACGTCTTCGCCAAACCGGCTTACGATCAACCCATGAGCCTTCGTTCCCGGCTCGTAGGACTGGTGCGCAACCTTGTCCGACTCGATCACCACCGCTCCTAGCTCACGAAGAATGTGAGAAACCTCGGATTTTCCGGTTCCAATACCGCCGGTAAGACCGATGATTAACACTCGAACTCCAAGTAGAGCCAGTTACATAAGTGGCGAACCGAGTAATCTTACGCTGGTGCGAACCCTATCGCTGTGGTTATTCCAGCTAGATTCGAGTTCGACAGTAGTAAACTTTTGTACTTGTAATCGCTAACTAGCGGTTTGAATGTTCTACAGACTCGCTTATTGCCGACTGCGTGCGAATTGCGGAAACGAGCTAGGAGTGTCCATTTGACAGAGTCCGCATACCGATCACTACCATCGGTAGATGCACTTCTTCAATCCGAAGAAGTTGTAGATCTTGTTCGAAATTTTTCCCACGAAGCCGTTACTACTGTTGCCCGCGAAGTACTGGGAAAAGCTCGTGCGGCGATCAAGGACACCGGTTCTGCACCCGATATGGAGTCGATGGTTTCTGAAATTGTGAAACGAGCCGACCGAGCATGGGGCGTTTGGCCAAAACCTGTCGTCAATGCCACGGGTGTCGTCCTTCACACGAATCTTGGACGTTCGCCGCTAAGCAGCGATGCGGCTCGTGCGGCGGCTGAATCGGCATCGATCTACTCAGACTTAGAGTTTGATCTTGCCTCAGGTAAGCGCGGTTCCAGAAACGCCCATATCTCCGATCTTCTATCCCAAACAACAGGGGCAGAAGCGGGTATCGCCGTAAACAACAACGCTTCCGCGGTTTTGCTCACATTGGCAGCTGTGGCAGGTGCGAACGGCGAAAAAAACGAGGTAATAGTTTCTCGTGGCGAGGCTGTGGAAATCGGCGGTGGCTTTCGAATACCAGATGTGATGCGCCAATCAGGCGCAACACTCGTCGAAGTGGGTACTACGAATCGAACATATGCTGCCGACTATGAAGCGGCGATAACGCCAAAAACTGCAGCGATTCTCAAAGTTCATCCCAGCAATTTTGTTGTCGAGGGATTCACTCATGTGCCTGAACTTTCGGACATGGTCGATGTCGGCAAGAAACATGGCATCCCGGTAATCAATGATTTGGGATCGGGTTGCTTGGTCGACACCCGCAAATATGGACTCGATCAAGAGCCAAAAGCGCAAGATTCAGTGTCAGATGGCGCAGCACTAACGCTTTTCTCGGGCGACAAGCTATTGGGCGGACCTCAGGCAGGTCTCATCGCTGGCGAAAAGAAGTGGGTTGATCTAGTTTCGAAGCACCCGCTCGCTCGTGCCGTTCGAATCGACAAGATGACGCTTTCGGCGATCGCTGCGACTCTGGTTTCGTATCTCAAAGGTGCGTATGAAGAAGAAATTCCGATTTGGAACATGATTTCCATGAGCGAAGCAGAGATCGCCCGCCGAGCCGAAAAGTGGCAAACCGAATCCGGTGTCGGAGAGGTTCAACGGGCCCGATCCGCAGTTGGAGGCGGTTCGCTGCCAGGCCAAACCCTTCCAACAACAGTGTTGACCATCGAGCCATCCCACAGCGCAGACAGTTTTGCAGCAAATCTTCGCAGAGCTCCAGTTGCAGTTATTGCCAGAATCGAAAACGACCGAATCTTATTGGATCCTCGCACAGTGCTCGCTACTCAGGACAACGCGGTGATCGAAGCAATAAAGTTCGCTAACGGGCAGTCGACACGATGAGCCCGAAGAGACGTCGACGTCCGAAGCCAGCTTCAGAGCAAACATGGGAATCTAACCCCAATGCTTCTTCGAGCGGCTACGATGCTGCCGAGATCGAGGTCGACCTTCACGGCATGCGAGCGCATGAAGCTGAAACTGCAATTTTGGTTCACCTTCAACACTGCCACAATTCCCGATTACATATCGCCAAGATTAATCACGGTCATGGCACTGGCGTTCTGAAGCAGTTAAGCCGAGACATTCTGACTAAGAGCGACCTGGTTGTACGCCATTACGCAGCCCCATACGGTGATGGCGGCGATGGCGTGACAATTGCCGAATTAAACTATGGCGGGCATAAGGCGTTCAATCGGCGCGCCAACAACGAGATCGTTCCAAAGGCATTGCCTCGAAAGTGAATTCGACCACTACTGCCGACTTGATGACTAGCTCTCGATTGCCATTCATCTCGACCCGTCGGCACAATCGTGGCGTAACCTGTGACTATGACGCTGTTCGACCATCGTAAACAAGAAATCCAAGATCGCATCGCCCCTCTGGCGACTCGTATGCGGCCGCAAAATCTTGACGAATACGTCGGTCAAAAGCACATCCTGACCCCCGGTAAAGTTCTTCGCAGGGCTATCGACGAAGATCGCCTGCCTTCGATGATTCTTTGGGGACCACCCGGTAGTGGAAAAACAACACTTGCCCGCTTAGTCGCCGGTGAGACCAATTCTCACTTCGAGCAGTTGAGCGCAGTGACTTCAGGCGTAAAAGACGTTCGAGCGGTGATGGCGGCGGCAAGCGACCGGCTCGGGCAAACGGGTCGAAAAACTATCCTGTTCATCGACGAAATTCACCGATTCTCCAAATCACAGCAAGACGCCCTACTACCCCATGTCGAAGATGGCACGGTCACGCTGATCGGTGCGACCACCGAGAATCCTTCATTTGAAGTTATTTCTCCGCTACTTTCGAGAACTCGTGTCTACACACTCGAACCACTACTCGACGAAGACATCACAGAAATTATCGAACGGGCGATTACTGACGAAGACCACGGACTTGGTCGCGACGGTGTTTCACTTTCCGAAGACTCGATGCACTTCCTGCTTCGAGTCGCAAACGGCGATGCTCGTTCCGCTCTGAACACACTCGAACTAGCCGTGGAATCTACGGAGAGGGATAAGTCGGGAAACATCTCAGTTGAAGTCGAAACGATGGAAGAATCAGTCCAGAGGCAATCACGTTACGACCGTCTCGGCGATATGCACTACGACACGATCTCGGCGTTCATCAAGACGATACGCGCCTCCGACCCCGACGCCGCTTTGTACTATCTCGCCCGAATGATCGATGCTGGTGAAGACCCTGTTTTTATAGCGCGCAGATTAGTGATTTCAGCAGCCGAAGATATCGGACTCGCCAATCCCAACGGGCTCGCTGTCGCAATGGCAGCACAACAGGCGGTCAGCTTCGTCGGTATGCCCGAGGGCAGAATCCCGCTGGCTGAAGCGACTATCTATCTGGCAACCGCCCCAAAATCGAACTCGGCTTACAAGGCGATCGATAAAGCTTTGGAGTTCGTCAAGGCATCTCGGGACGAGCCAGTACCACAACACCTACGGAACGCCCCTACCCGCCTCATGAAAGATCTTGGCTACGGCGAGGGCTACGAATACCCGCACGACAAGCCGGGGCATTTTTCACAGTCGGACAATTTACCCGACGCGATTAAGAACGAACGATTCTACGAGCCGGGCGGTCTCGGCACAGAGCACGCGATCCGCGAACGACTCATCAAATGGTGGGGCGAGCGATACGGAAAATCCTCAAACGAATAATTCGTTCGACCCGTAATTTAGCCGGATTGGCGTAGTGCGCCCCATACGGATCGGATACTCATCCGTTGGCCGTATAGAAGCAGTCCGGCCCGGAAAACTCGGGCGCTCAACCACATCAGGAATATCCCGGCTAAGGCTGTGACAACTAGCCCGAGCACGACTTCGTACATACGATCAGTCCCGCCAGCGATTCGCATCATTGATGCAGTCGGTGAAGTAAGCGGGAAAAACGTCAGGACTCTTGCCAGCGTTCCATCGGGATTCGGGATGATGAGCGCAGATGCGTAGATCGGCACAATAGCTGGAACCATCACTATCGCCGAAATTTGGCTCGCCTCTCGTACGCTCGTCGAGGCGGCTCCGATAGACGCCATCAGCGCAGCGAACACAAAGTACCCAGCGAAATAGAATGCGATCATCAAAATGATCAGATCAGGTTCTACAGAGAGTGACGATAATCCTGAGAATTGGTCACTGATCTGAGGAACCGAGATTGCAGCGACGGTTAGCCAAATCGCAATTTGTAGTAAGCCAGCAGCACCGAGTCCCAATACTTTGCCAACCATGATCGCCATCGACGAGGTCGAAGTCACCAGCATCTCGACCATGCGGTTTTCTTTCTCTTCCGTCACGCTCTGGAGAAGAGAACCTGATCCGACAAAGATCGACATCATCAGCATCATCGCAAATATAAACGCAGGTGCTGCTTTCCCTATTTCATCCTTCAGACTGCTCGATGTGTCGGTTTGCCCAAGTTCGTCGACTTTGAACAATTTGTACGAAGCTGGCGAAATCAACCGGGTGATCTGCGCGTCGGTCAAAGCATCATCGGCAACAGCGATTCTCAGAACATTGTGAAACGCGTCGCCGGTATTGTCATCGGATGCTAGTCCCGAGCCTATCCGATACCAGTCGACTTCACCTGTAAGTAGATAGTCGTCAGGAATCACGAATAGCGACTTTATGTCGCCATCGACGAGAGCTTTTCTACCGTCATCAAGCTCCTCGATCCGGATCAGACCGGGTAATGGTTCGAGATTTTCAGCGACATCCGAGTGATCAATAAATCCGATTGCCTCACCAACGCTGTCGCCGCCTTCGCCATCACTACCGAACCTGTCCATTATCATCGGCAATATGAATGCGAAAAACAGCATCAATACCGGCACGCCTACAGTGAATACACGCCATCCCGTGCGTCTGATCTGACGTGAGAATTCTTCTTCAAAAATGATGCGAGCATCAGCCGTTTTTTTGCCGGGCATTGCTCACCTCCTCAATGAAAATATCGTTCAGAGACGGTAGCACTTGTTCAAATCGAGAAAGTACGATTCCCGCCGAAGCGTAGGCGTTAAGAATCATCTCTGGGTTCAGTTCGTCGCTCAGGCGATATTCGATCTGACCACCACGACCAGCCTGCTTTTGTGCGCCTGGCAAACCACTTGGGTGTGAAGGTGCTTCGACCACTACGGCGTTGGCACCACGTGATACTCGAATTTCGTGGAGATCACCAAACAAAATCAGGCGGCTATCGGCGATCAACGCTACTCGTTCGCTCATCTCTTCAACGTCTGAAAGCACGTGTGTACTGAAGATGACGGTTGCGCCACGTGCTTGCTCAGCAGCAAGCATCTCTTTCATTAGTTGAACGTTCAACGGGTCAAGACCAGAAAATGGCTCGTCGAGAATAATCAATTCGGGGCTATGAATCAGGCTCGCCACAAATTGCACCAGCTGTGTCATTCCACGCGAAAGTCCTTCGACTTTCTTGTCTCGATGTTCGTACAGACCTACCCGATGTAATAGTTCCAGACCTCGATCCAGCGCTTCCGTTTTAGGAAGGCCCCGAAGGCGACCGAGATATCGTAGAACATTGGAAACTTTCTCCTTACGAAGAAGTCCACGTTCTTCGGGAAGGTACCCGACACGAGGCATCGCCTCTTCTGCGCTCAGCCCACCCAGAAACCGAACTTCCCCAGCATCTTGCCGAAGTATCCCGAGAGCGGTTCGAATCGTTGTGGTTTTACCGGATCCGTTCGGGCCCAGAAAGCCAAATACTTCGCCCTGCTCAACCGAAAATGAAATGTCGTGGACTACCGTTTTGTTTCCAAAACGTTTGGTCAGTCCTTCAATTTCGAGTGCGTATGCCATAAATGCGGGTCGAAACAAACTTACCTATCGAAGTAAGAAGTAACTACGAAGCGATCTCTTTCATCACTTTATCGAGAGCGGAAATTGTGAATTCGTAATCCTCTGCCGAAACTCCGTAGTGAGTAACGATTCGCAGGTCAGAATCTCCACCATTGATGTACACGCCCTCTTCTTTCATTCGGGCAGCAATCTGATCGCCAGTGTGTGCTGGAACACCAAACCTAATTATGTTGGTTTGAATATGCTCAGGGTCGACCGAGATACCCTTCATTTCAGTCATTCGTGAAGCAATATGCCGAGCGGAATCGTGATCTTCCTGCAACCGATCGATCATCGAATCTAATGCCACAAGCCCAGCCGCGGCGACGATGCCAACCTGTCGCATTCCGGAACCAAGCATCTTGCGCCATCGATCGGCTTCCTCGATGAAATCCTTCGATCCAACCACGATCGAACCAATCGGGCAGGAAAGCCCTTTAGAGAGGCAGAACGTAGCTGTATCAACGTTCTCCGTAAGCTTCGACACTGGAACACCGAGAGCAACGGCTGAATTGAAAATGCGTGCACCATCGAGATGAACGTTCAGCCCTTTCTCGTGCCCAGCGTCGGCCATTGCCTTCATCTGATCAGGACTCAGTGCCCGACCGCTTGAACCGTTATGAGTGTTCTCGATTGTCAGCAAGCGAGTCGGTGGCTTGTGATAGTCACGGGGCTTTACAGCTGCCTGAATCAACTCCGGCTCAAGAAATCCGAAATCGTCGGTTTTGATCGGATAAAGAACAACACTGCCCAGAACCATCGTCCCGCCGGCTTCGGAGTTCATGATGTGACACTGATCTCCGACTAGCACTTCGTCGCCACGCTGCGCCTGAGCCAGAACCGCTACCAAGTTTCCCTGTGTGCCTGAGGAAACGAATAGACCAGCCTCTTTGCCGAGCATATCGGCGGCGCGCTGCTGAAGTTCGTTCACCGTCGGATCGTCGCCATAAACGTCGTCACCAAGTTCAGCCTCATACATTGCCTTGCGCATTTCGGGGCTTGGGTGAGTAACGGTGTCACTCCGTAAGTCAACTCGGATCATGTCGTTGGTTCTCCGCCACAATTTATTGGGCTAAAGCTAGGCTTCGATAATCGATATCGACCGCAGATTCTATCTCTCCTATGACTCCACGCATACGGTCCGAACGTATACTCGAATAGGACTTTCCGTGTTGTTATGGCTCAAATCTAGCTCTTGCAACGCTGTAATCAACTTTTATACAAAGCTCAAACGATTAATTTGACCAACGACCAACCTAGTAACTCCAACGAGAATCGCCGATCGAAATTCGCTGATCCACTACCGTGGATCATAATGTTAACCGCCCTCATTCTCGATCAGATCACCAAATGGATCGTGATCGAAAATTTGGTAGTCGGCGAATCTTGGCCAGCGACAGGTTTCTTCCGATTCACTCACGCCTGGAACACAGGCACTGCGTTCTCATTTTTCCAGGGACAGGGCGACATACTTACGTGGGTGTCGCTCGGGGCAGTCGTGATCCTGACCTTGATCTACCGATCTATCGACGATCCTCCGTGGGTCCTTAGAATCGCTTTTGGGCTCCAGTTCGGTGGGGCGATTGGAAATATCATCGACCGCGTTCGACTTGGTCATGTCACAGACTTTTTTGATGTCGGTTCATGGCCCATCTTCAATATTGCCGACTCTTCGATTGTTATCGGCATCAGCCTAATGATCTTTTACTTCTGGTTTCTCGATGGAAGCGGAAAATCCAAAGAAGATTCCAGCACCAGCGCTACCGAGCCATCCCAGCAGGCAAGCGTCAATACCACCCCTGATTCAACTGATTAGATTCCGGTAGTTTTACATTGAATGAGTTCGTAATTACCGATGAACAGTCGGGAAAACGTTTAGATGTGTTCCTGAGCGAGAACTGGGATCAAGCCGAATCACGATCAGCCGCGCAACGCGTCATCAAAGCTGGCGAGGTTTTCATTGATGGAAAAGCAATCTTGCGGGTTTCAGTAAAACTCAACGAGGGGCAAGTCGTTCAAGCTAAACCCGACGGAAGCATCGCTTCGAAATCGATCATCGCAAGCAACATTCCGCTTACCGTTGCCTACGAAGACGAGCACATTGCTGTAGTCGACAAAGTCGTAGGCATGACTGCTCATCCTGGTTCGGGTCATATCGACGACACGCTCGCGAATGCAGCCGCCTACAGGTGGCCACATATAAAAGAAATCGGTGAACCTGATCGCCCCGGAATAGTTCATAGGCTCGACAAAGACACAAGTGGCCTCATGGTCATTGCGCTCACCGAACCGGCGTACACCCGCCTTTCGGAGATGATCCGTAATCATGAAATCACGCGCATCTACTCCGCACTCGTCCACGGCATCCCGAAATCGCAAAAGGGTGTTGTCGACGCCCCGATTGGACGAAGCCCGTTCTACCGAAAAAGACAGGCGATCGACGAAAATGGTCGACCTTCGCGTACCCACTACAGGGTTGACTACGTGTTCGGCGACTTCGCATTTCTCGAAATTCGACTCGAAACGGGTCGAATGCACCAGATTAGGGTTCATATGGACGCTATTGGTCACCCAGTAATTGGCGATCAAACTTACGGGCGACAAAAAAATCTCCCAAACCTAAACCGGCAATTCCTCCATGCTTCTAAGCTAGAGTTCGATCATCCGATTACTGGCAAACGAATCTCCGTAACGTCCGAACTTCCGGCCGATCTGACACGCGCTCTCGAAGCACTGCAATAGCTCGTCTTTCGCTCGTTCTATGTATTACCGTTTGTTCCTTCCAGCCTCAAGCGCTGCTAAAGTTTTCTGAATGACTAACCCAACTTCTCCCGTCCGAGTTCGATATGCGCCCAGCCCTACCGGCATCCCCCATATCGGAAACATCCGTACTGCCCTTTTCTGCTGGGTACTCGCTCAGCAGACCACAGGTCAGTTCATCGTTCGAATCGAAGACACCGACAGGTCTCGTTACGATGCCGACGCAGAGAAGGCGATATTTGAGTCTTTAGATTGGTTGGGTCTTACTTGGGACGAGGGTCCCGGCAAGGGCGGTCCGGTTGGGCCATATGTGCAATCTGAGCGTCAACAGACGTATATCGAAGCGGCTCATCGTCTTGTCGAATCAGGACACGCCTACTTCGACGACACCACGCCTGAGCAGCTTCACTCCTTACGAGAACGCCAGCGCGCCGCAAAGCAGCCACCAAGGTACGACGGCCGTGGACGTCACCGTAGCGCTGAGGAAATCGAAGAATCTCGACAGGCAGGCTTGCCAATTACGATTCGACTAAAGGTTCCCGAGTTCGGATCGGTTTCATTCAACGACGCTGTTCGGGGCAAGATCACGTTCGAGCTAAAAGAACTCGATGATTTCGTAATCTTGAAGTCGGACGAAATGCCGACTTACCACCTCGCCCACATCCTCGACGACAAAGCGATGGGCATCACGCACGTCATACGTGGTGATGAGTGGATATCAAGCACGCCTCGCCACCTATTGATTCATCAGGCGCTCGGAATCGAGCCGCCGGAATACGTTCACGTGCCATTGATTCTCGGCAAGGACAAATCGAAACTCAGTAAGCGTCACGGCGCTACATCAGCACTCGAATATCGTGACCAAGGATTCTTGGCCGACGCGGTGTTCAACTTCATGTGCCTACTCGGCTGGTCGCCCGGCGACGACACCGAAGTGATGACCCGCGAGGAGATCGTTCGTCGATTCAGCATTGACCGAATCAACGATTCCCCGGCAACGTTCGACGCCGAAAAGCTCGAATGGATGAACGGTGTCTACATTCGAAACATGTCTGAAGATGAGCTAATCGATCACTTACTCCCGTTCATGGAGCGACCTGAAGCGGGTGGCGGTCTACCCGACACTGTAGACCGACCTATCGACCGCGTGTATTTGAAGAAACTTATCCCGCTTGTCCACGAGCGTCTGAAGTTGTTAACCGAAGGAACCGAAACCCTAGATTTCTTCTTTGCCGACAACGTGAACCCTGCTGCCGAAGACCTGCCGGGTCGAAAGATGGACATGGCAATGACGGAGACTGCCCTCGAAGCAGCGTTTGGTCTGTGTAAAACAGTATCGTCGTTCGAGCCAGAGCATCTTGAAGCTGAGTATCGAGCGTTAGCGGAGAAGATCGAGATGAAACCAGGTCAGTTGTTCTCGCCGATTAGGGTCGCAACAACAGGCAAAGCGTTCGCTCCTCCGTTGTTCGATACGATGGCTGCAATTGGACAGGCCCGGTGTGTCGAGAGAATCGAAAATGCCCTCTCTATTATCCGTTCCGCTGCATCAACTACCGCTGAGTAGCAGTTCAAGACCAAAACTTAGATTGACCTTGCGTTGGGCTACTACTTATACTGGAAGGTAGCGCATCTGCTTTTCAGATGAATTTCGACCGGTCACGATTACTCGTGGCTCAAACTACGAATCAGGATTACCGTTGGTAGAACTACGAATCAACGAAGGCGAGAGCTTCGAAGGCTTCCTCCGACGCTTCACCAAGCGTGTACAGCAGGAATCGATTATTTCCGAAGCCCGACGTCGTCAGCACTTCGAGCCACCTAGCATTACTCGCAAGAAGACTGCTGCTGCCAAACGCCGCAAGAGCGTCAAGGCAACTCTGAAAGCCATGTAATCACCCTCCAAGATCTTCCGATAGATCTTGGTTCGATTGCGTTAGCACCTCGGTAATTTGTTCCGAGGTGTTTTTGTTTGTCCAAAAATAGTCGACGCTACTCAACCATGCTCAAGCGACGACATTTCACATCCGGTTAACAAAAAGCCGGTTCTGTTTCGTGATTTTCTAGCCGGGAGAGGCGACAATAGATACTCGACTCGTTGAGTGAGCAATTGGTTGGAACGAACGCCGCAAGGGAGCACCTAAATTGAAGTTCGGGATTGTCGTTTTCCCCGGTACTTGGAGTGAGAAGGACACGCACCACGCGGTGAACGGTGTTCTGGGTCAGGATGCAGAGTACATCTGGCACGGTGATGAAGCCCTCGGCCAGTACGATGCCATCATAATTCCCGGCGGATTTTCCTACGGCGATTACCTCCGCTCAGGCGCGATTGCCCGCTTCTCACCAGTAATGGAAGCTGTTCAGCAATTTGCCGATAAGGGCGGACCAGTTCTTGGTATCTGCAACGGCTTCCAAGTTCTCTGTGAATCAGGTCTACTGCCCGGCGTCCTAATGCGCAACGACCACCTTGAGTTCCGTTGTATCTGGACCGACCTCAAGGTTGAGAACGACTCAACGATGTTTACGTCGAAAGCAACAGCCGGCGAAACTCTCCACATCCCGATGTCGCACGGTGAAGGTAACTACCAAGCCGATGAAGCCACTATTCACCGATTAGAAGGCAACGGGCAGATCGTTCTTCGCTACGCCGATTCTTCAGGCAATGTAACGGTCGACATCAACCCGAACGGGTCGATCAACAACATCGCTGGAATCGTGAACGAACGCGGAAACGTGATGGGCATGATGCCGCACCCCGAAAAGGCAAGCGAAAAGCTCATTGGTGGTGATGACGGGAACGTAATTTTCAGTTCGATGATCGAAAGTTTCGCGGCTTCACTGGTTTAGTCCAAACCGATCACTTTCTCTACAAGCACTTCAGCAAACGAAACGAAAACTCCACATGCCGGTTAGCCAGGAAACACTCGACGAAATCGCTCTCAGTCGCGACGAATACGAAGCGATTGTCGATCGACTAGGCAGAGAGCCAGAGCCACTCGAGTTGGGACTCTTCGGTGCGTTGTGGTCGGAGCACTGTGGCTACAAGCACACGAAAGCGCTGCTCCGCACGCTCCCCTCATCTTCCGAGCGGTTGTTGGTAGCCCCGGGTGCAGAAAACGCAGGCGTCGTCGATCTTGGTGACGGACTATCTGTTTGCTTCAAGATCGAATCGCACAATCACCCATCGGCTGTTGAACCCTTTGAAGGCGCAGCCACGGGCGTTGGCGGCATTATTCGTGACATCTTCGCCATGGGCGCTCGCCCCATCGCACTGCTCAATTCACTGCGATTCGGCCAGCCCGACAACGCCCGCACTCGATATCTCTTGAACGGTGTAATAGGTGGAATTTCCTCCTACGGAAACTGCATCGGCATTCCCGACGTTGGTGGCGAAATATTTTTCTCCGACACCTACAAAGGCAACCCGCTCGTGAACGCAATGTGCGTTGGCCTGATCGAAAACGGCAAGATGGCAAGTGCATCGGCTAAAGAGCCCGGGGATTTGCTTTTGCTCGTTGGCGCCGATACCGGACGAGACGGCATTCACGGCGCGTCGGGTCTAGCCTCACGAGCGTTTGAAGAACAAGCCGAGATGCGTTCAGCTGTTCAGGTCGGTAATCCCTTCCTTGAAAAGGTGCTGATTGAAGCCTGTCTCGAAGCTCTCGATCTGCCCGGCGTTGTAGGTCTACAAGACTGCGGAGCCGCTGGAATAACGTCGGCTGCTATCGAGATGGCCGAACGATCCGGAATGGGCCTAAAACTGCTCATCGACGAAGTACCTCGACGTGAAGAAGGCATGACTCCATACGAAGTGATGCTCTCTGAATCCCAAGAGCGAATGCTTCTTGCCGTAACGCCCGGACAAGAAGGTCCTGTATTTGACCTGTTCAAGAAATGGGACCTCGATGCAACGATCATCGGAAATTTTGAACTAGGTGAGAATGTTCGAATTTACGACGAAGGCGTGGAAATAACTTCTACCCCCGTAATTACTCTTACCGACGCACCTGAGTACAAGTTCACCGGAGTAAAGCCCGAATGGCTAACGAAGCTCCAGAACGCTGATCTCTCTGCGAACCCGATTCCATCTGAGTCCCCTGCCGATCTGCTTTTGAAGATGCTTGCAGCCCCCAACATCGCATCCCGATTTCCAATCTACCGTCAGTACGACTATCACGTGCAGACGAACACGGTTGTCGAACCCGGCGGCGACGCCGCTGTGTTGCGACTCAAAGGCTCGAAGCGAGGCATCGCGGTATCGACCGACTGTAACGGCAGAATTTGCTACCTCGATCCCGAGATCGGTACAGCAATAGCGGTGGCTGAAGCTTGCCGGAACCTCTCTGTCACTGGAGCAACGCCTGTGGCACTTACGGACGGACTCAACTTCGGTAACCCAGAGACACCAGACGTTCAGTTCCAACTCACTGAGTCAATTGCCGGAATGAGCCGTGCGGCTGAAGCGTTCGAAATTCCGATTGTTAGCGGTAATGCCAGTCTGTACAACCAATCGCAAGGCACCGACATCTTCCCGACTCCAATCATCGGCTCGCTCGGACTTCTTGAAGATGTCGAGAAGCACGCCACAGCCGGATTCAAATCGGATGGCGATGTAATCGTTCTACTTGGAACCGATTCCACTTGGGACGACATCGATGGTATTGCAGGAAGCGAATACCTCGATTTCATTCACGGTAAAGTCGAAGGTCAACCAAAACTCGATATAGATCTTGAAATTCGTACTCAGGCAGCCTGTCGAGAAGCAATCACCGGCGAGCTAATCGCATCCGCTCACGACGTGTCCGACGGTGGCGTTGCCGTTGCTATCGCAGAGAGTGCGGTAATCGGTGAGATCGGCGCTTCGATCAAATCAGCCCCCGAAGAACGATGGGATGCCGCAATGTTCGGCGAATCCCAGTCGAGAATTCTCGTTAGCGTGAAGCCCGAAAACTTGGCTGCGGTCGAAGCGATCACTGCGGCAAACAACGTTCCGTCTGTAGTCATTGGTAGCGTAGGCGGCGACACTCTGTCATTAGGCGACTCGATTTCGTTACCACTAGCTGATGTCGATGATGCCTGGAAGAACGGTTTCAGCCGGGCGACTTCCGACTAACCGCTGATCGAATACCGAATCTTTGACAACTCCAACCCAAACGGCGATTTCTGCCTTGATCGAACAGTACGATGCACTGTTTTTCGACTCGTTCGGAGTGCTGGTCGATGGCGTAGACGCTTTGCCGGGTGCGGTCGATTTAGTCGACCGTATGAATGCCGACCACACGAACTACTTCGTGGTCACCAACGATGCATCGGCTTCACTCGACTCACGAGTTGAAACTTTCGCTTCCAAAGGATTCAATATCCCGAAAGAACGGATCATCAACTCAGGTTCGCAAATTACGGGCTATATCGCTGAGCACGATCTACAGGGCGCTCCCACTCTGGTTCTTGGCACGCAAGACGCCAAAGACTACGCGACCGATGCGGGTGCAAGACTGGTGAGTCTCGACAGCAGCGAAGAGCCTGACGTCGTTGTGCTCGGGCATAGCGGTCCGTACGACTGGGAATCGACTCTGGAAGAACTATTGACGCTATTCAGTCGACGATTTCAACAGAACAATCCAGTGCGCTTCGTCCTGCCAAATCCTGATTTCATCTACCCAAACGGACCCGGTGTCTTTGGATTCGGAGCGGCAGCGTTTGTGAACGCGTTGGAGCAAGCGCTTGAGCGGCTTCACGGTCCGCACGATTCACTGGTCGCTACCAAACTCGGAAAACCGTACGCACCTATATTCAATGCGGCGATCGATCGCGCCGGCACAACCAACGCGGTGATGATCGGCGATCAACTGGAAACCGACATTTCGGGAGCCAATTTAGCGGGTATGGATTCGGCAGTCGTAACGACAGGAATCAACCGTCGATCGACACCAGACGAGTTCGAA
>JABIHL010000142.1 GCA_018649665.1 Chloroflexota bacterium
CATAGGTCAACTATCTCGGGAAGCCGGGGGACTTAGCGACGACACTATCGTCTGTATCGGCGAGCAGATCGGTGGAATGTCGGCAGCAGGGCTCTTCCTCGAAGAGCCAGCAGCAGATGTCATCATCAGTTCTCTCAAGGGCGTCTTCTGTCTCGCTAGCGACGAACGAGCCCGCATTTCTGCGAGCGAAGCTGCTTACGGATTCGGCGAATTAGGCGGAATCGATGCACTCGAGTGCGTTGTGAATGGCGTTGGACCTACTGGTCTTACCGATCTAGTCGACGTCTTCTCGGGTGAGGAATACGATTTCGAAGCTCTCGGTGATCTCTTCCCGCTGATGATCGAATGTGGAGCGGTAGACGATTCAGAGTTTGAAGAGCTTGGTGTGTCTGCCGATCAAATCGGTTGTGTGCTGGGCGAACTTGGTGAAGACGGCCTGGCACTATTCGACCAGGCAGCGGGAGAACCTGACCTTTCGGACTTGGGTGCGCTACTCGGGACACTTTCGAACTGCGGAATCGAACTTGATGATCTGATGGGAGCATCGGAACTGCCGATCAATCCGGGTGATTTGATTGACCCTGTGATCATTCCAACGGTTCAACTCGAATTGCCTGAAGACCTCGCAGACGTCGAGCTTCCGTTCACGGAAGAGCAGATCATTTGCCTCTCGACGGAGCTAGGTGAAGATCAAATCGCCAACTTACTCGAAGGCGGAGCACCCGATCTCAGCCTCTTCTCCGCACTATCGAAGTGCGAAGTAGACCTGAGCGTATTGCTCGGGGGCTAAAAAGTTCACACTCGTCGTAGCGCGGATTAATTCGGGTAAGCCGAAAAGATTCGCGTTACGATGATGGGCATTGATGCCGCCAGTAATATAGCGATCACTAATCGCATGGTGACCGCGCTCACCCTGCCCGTTTGCTTTGCGCCGATAAAGCTTCCGATCATGCCGGTGATTCCCATTACAACGAGCACCGATACGTCAAAGTTCATGTTCACGGCATGCCCCAGAAATCCAAATACTCCGGCGAGAACGCTAATGGCGTTGTTTGTGCCTACTGCGTAACGAGGTCCCATGCGGAGCACGTTGATCAAAACTGGAATTCGCAAAAACGCTAGAACAAGCCCGGATGCTCCGGCAGCAATGCCGATAAACAAACCGATCACGCCGTACAAAGTCTGGGACCGAAACTTCAGCGAGATGCCGTGCGATGTGGCATCTATGGAATTTATGGTGCCATCAGCTACTGCTCTACGTGCGACGCGGCGGGCGGTGCGCCATTGCCAAAATGTTGTAGCCGCGGAAATCGCCTGAAGAACACCGATACCTGTGAGCAAAACCCACACTCGAACGCTATCGGCAAACAAGCCACCTAACAACGATCCGATAATTGTCGGCAGCCCGATTACCAGCACTACACGACCTATAACTCTGCCTTCACGCCAGTGCGGCCACGATGCGGCGGTGCCACCGAGTATTGATACTCCAAGATTCGTTCC
This sequence comes from Chloroflexota bacterium, assembly GCA_018649665.1. Lineage (GTDB taxonomy): Bacteria > Chloroflexota > Dehalococcoidia > Lucifugimonadales > Lucifugimonadaceae > Lucifugimonas. Next base: position 1,504 of record JABIHL010000142.1, read on the forward strand.
CGCCGCCACGAGCGGATTGAATCCCATCAGCAACAATACGGGATACCGAATGGCGCCCAACGCGAGCCCGACCATCCCCGCGAATATTCCCAGTGCAAAGGTGAATATGCCAAGAATAATCAGCTGACCGAGCGATGCATCCAGCGAAAACAGATCAATCATCTAGAAATGCAAGCACCTTGTCCGCGAACTACAGAATTATTGTTTGGGCGAGTGGAAAACGACCAAGTGTAGCCCCGAATCAGGTTCGTATTCGATACTCAAATCGTCTCTTTTAGGCTCGTACTCTCTGATGAATCCAAATGTTTGATAACGCGCCTCCATGCCTTGCCGATGCTAAACTTGCCGACTATTCAGACCCCTCTTGTGCACACACGGTAAACCGCTGAGCAATTCACGCCCGGCAGAGGAACAGACAACGATGAAAAGCAGAGCCGCAATTCATGTCGGACACGGCAAGGAACTTGTAGTCGACGAGGTCAACATTCCCGACCCCAAGCCCGATCAGGTCGTGGTGAAACTTTATTCAAGCGGTGTCTGTCACTCGCAGCTGCATCAGATGCACAATCCTGAGGGACCAACTCCTGCTCTGCTCGGGCACGAAGGTTTCGGAGTTGTGACTCAAATCGGGTCTGATATCACCCACCTCAAAGAGGGTGATGCAGCGATAGTAACGTGGGTTCCACGGGATCCGATTCAAGGTCGTTGGAAAGCTCCTTCTGCCGGAGTCACGTGGAACGAAGAGCCGCTTGAAGGCGCTACTTACACGTGGGGTGAAGATGCGATCGTCTGGGGCGGCTATGCTGTCAAAGTAGCTGATGACGCTCCCCGCGATCTTTCCTCGATCGTCGGTTGCGCAATTCTCACTGGGGCCGGAGCTGTTACGCATACAGCGAAAGTTCGACCCGAAGAATCGGTAGCCGTGTTCGGGGTCGGCGGAGTCGGTCTATCAGCAATTCAAATGGCGGCGGTGCTTCAGGCATACCCGATCATCGCTGTAGATATCGACGATGAAAAGCTCGAATTTGCGAAACAGTTCGGAGCGACTCACACGGTGAACTCGTCGAACGTCGATCCTGTAGCGACAATTATCGAGATGACCAACGGCGGAGTCGATTACGCGTTCGACGCTATCGGTCTGAAAATTACCAACGAGCAGATTTTGCCTGTTACCCGAAGCGGTGGTTCAGGTGCCGACAACATCGGTGGAATGGCCGTTCTAATCGGCATGCCCGGACCCGAAATGACTGTTTGGCCGGGACACTTTATGTTCCACCAGCGGCAGTACCGTGGATCGCTCGGTGCAACTTACCCTGACAAAGATTTCGACATGTACTTGCGACTCTACAAAGAAGGCAAGTTCCCGCTCGATAAAATGGTGACCAAGCGATACAGCCTCGACCAGATCAACGAAGCGTGCGACGACCTACAAAGCGGCAAAATACTTGGTCGCGCTATCCTTGAATTTTAAGAGAACCCTATAAAAATTGCAGTACAGAAAACTTGGCGATACCGGCGTAGACGTTTCACTACTGAGCTACGGAACCGGTGGGCCGTCGAAGTTCGGGCAGGCAACAGGCGTGGATGATGCCGGTCGGGCGAGATTAGTGAGTCGTGCGCTTGAACTCGGTGTAAATCTTTTCGACACGGCAGAAGCGTATGGCGAATCGGAAGCGATGCTAGGTCGTGCCGTCCAAGGTCATGCACGCGACTCGTTCCTGATCGCGACTAAGTGGTCGTATCGACTGGAAGATGGCATCGTTACCAACCCCGATGTGATCGTGAAGTCGCTTGAGCAAAGCCTCGATCGTATGCAGACGGACTACGTCGATATTTTCCAGATTCACGGTATGCTTCCTCATCAGTACGATGAACTTGCTGAAGGCTACATCGAAGTGATGCAGAAGCTCCAACAGCAAGGTAAGACTCGTTTTTTAGGTGTCACTCAAATGCTGACCATGGACACGAAGAACGAAGCGATGACAACGGCCATGGATCGTCATCCCGATGTTTGGGATTCGGTGATGTTCAAGTACGGCATCATGAACCAGTGGCCGACGAAACGTTCGTTCCCGCTCGCTAAATCGTCAAAGACCGGAATTCTAAACATGGCGCCGGTTCGCCTCACTCTCACTCGACCAGAAAAGCTGAACGAACGCATGACCGAGTGGGGCGACAACGATGGTGAAAACGCCCTCGATTGGCTCTCAGGCGGTGATTCGTCGGAGCTGATTCGCAAGGGATACCAGTTCGCCGCCCAACCACCGGAAGTAACAACGGTTATATCCGGAACATCAAGCATCGCCCACCTTGAATCGAATGTTGCGGCACTTGATGGCACGCTCACCGACGAAGAGTTCGCAAAGCTGAAATCGGCGTATGGTGACTCCGCTTCGCCCGACTAATTCCTGTTTCTTGAAACCAGTCTCATGAGTTGGTGAATACACACCCATTGTGTATTTATTCACACATCCTTCATACTGGGCCGCCTGTTACCTTGGTGAACCTCACACATACCGTTGATAATGAAGTTGTTCAAAGGGCTGGCGGGTGACTCCACTCGCACATTAGGAGGTACGCAATGTTTGGAAAAATTCTCGTTCCGGTTGATAGCTCTGAGGAATCGCGAACGATCCTCCGTTGGGCTGTCGGACTCGCCAAGGCGACCAAGTCTGATCTGACACTCTTAACAGTTATCGACACTGAAGATTTTCAGATCGTCAAGGCAGCTGCGACCGGTCAGACCGACACTACCGCCCCCGGCGGAATAATTAGCAAGATATCCGAGAAGGTCAAAGCCGATCTTGAATCCGAAGCCGCAAGTCTTCAAGCCACAGGAATCGGAATCGACGTCAAAGTCGTTGCAGGCTCGCCAGCTGAGGCAATCGTCGCCGAAGCCGAAGCTGTTGGTGCCGACGTTATCGCAATGTCGACCCGGCGCGAATCGGCGTTGGCACGAGGTATTCTCGGTAGCGTTACCGACAGAGTGTTGCACTCGACTTCCATTCCACTGATGATTCTTCAACCAGAAGACATTAGCGATGAGGGCGTTGGTTCAGGATTCATACAACACATCGTAGTACCGCTCGACGGTTCGACGCTTTCTGAAGATGCGGTCGCTCCAGCAACAGCTCTCGCACAGGCAACAGGTGCTGAGTTGGTTTTCACCGAAGTAATCAAGCCTCCGGTTTACGGCATGGATATGGGCGGTGTCGGTTACGGCGCTGCTGTCTATGCCGAAGATATGGACACCAAGTTGCTTGAAGAAAGCTCCGCAAAGTACCTTGAACAGTTCGTTGAGAACGCCGAAACGGCAGGACTCAAGGCACATGCAAAGGTTCGAGTGGGCAATCCGTCGATTCAAATCGTCAATGAAGCTTCTGAAACTGAAGGAAGCGTCATTGTGATGGCAACCCACGGTGCAGGTGGACTCAAGCGTTGGGTTGTCGGCAGTGTGACCGACAAGACGGTTCGAGCAGCGCATCGCCCGGTATTGGTAATCCCGCCTTCAGCGGATTAGTCACTTCATGTTCATCCTCCCTCTATATCAAGGGGGAGGATGTTCGCGTTAACGAAGCATCGCTAACTAGTCATCGTCAGAATCGTGATCCGAACGGCTTCTAGCTTTGTCACTGTAATCGAACGTTGAAATAAGCCCACGGATGAGGTTTTCACGCTCTCTCTCGGAGAGATTCCGTTTGCCAGGAATAAGCGTGTAGTAGTTGGGAGGCATTTCGCCTTCCATGACCGATTCTGAAATCTCATCTATCTCGTCGTAATCCCACGACCATTCAGAAAAATTGAGATCCTCCCGGCCTTCTTCGACATGGTCCAAAGTCCACCATGAAACCGGCGCCACCCGGGAATACCACGGCCAATGGGTTTCGTTCGAATGACAGTCAAAGCAAGCTCGCACCGCCAAATCTCTGGTGCCCGATATATCCCACTCAGGTTCTGAAATCACTGGAGGATTGCTGGCGGTACGTCCGTATGGAACTGCCTGAATGGCAATAAACACTAATATCAAAGCAGCTAGGCCGTACTTGATGACGCGAGTGATCATTCGATATCTCTCCAGTCAGCCCAATAATTTTTAGCCTTAGACAGCTGTAAATATCTGCTGCCCATCGGATAGCAGGACATGTACTGCACCGAACTCCAACGAACTAAATACCCATCTCGGTGTCTATTTCGTCTTGGAACGCTGAAGCCTTGCCTTCGGCGACATCTTCGACAGTTACAGGTAGCCCACTCGTACCCGACTCCATCAAAGCGTACGCCAATGCCAACGCGTCCATACCTTCCTTCGGACCAACTTCAGGCTGACCTCCTGATTCGGCGGCGTGAACCATATCGAGATATTCGTAAGCAAGAATTTTTGAATCGATCTCTCGAAAATCCATGTCGTACGAACTAATTCGACGAGCACCGTTCCACAAAATCGAAATCGTATCGTCGAGCTCAAAATCAGGAACCAACTCAAGCAACGCGTCGCCGGTGATCTCCGTTCCGTCGTTCCGAACGATGCGGGGAGATTCGCCTGATCGACTTCGAGGCCGATACATCGTGCCGTTACTTCCAGAAATCGTCGAAACTCCCAGTGACTGACCGTGCGACGTGTCGGTCATTAACAACTGACCAATCGCTCCCGATTTGAAACGAATAACTCCAAAAGCAGTATCGACAGCTGTTTGCTCAACGGTATCGCCCTCTTCGTAGCCGACCTCTTTTCGGTGGTTGTACATCTCGGCAAGCACCGGTGCTACCTCGCTCATCGGCCTCAAAGTACGCTGCGATTCGTTGATCGCAGTTTCGGCGAATACAGTATTCGCACCGCCCATCAAATACAGCAGCATGTCGGCGTTATGTACGCCAGCATCTAGCGGTGCGCCGCCCGCCTGTTCTTTCTTGGCACGCCAAACCGTACTGTGCATCACTGCACCACCAGAGCTGTTCACACCGATATCAAGTGCGAAATACGGCGTTCCTATCGCGCCTGAATCGATCAAAGCTTTGGTGAGTCGATTCATCGGGTCACGTCGATAGTTCTCGGCAACAGCAACGACTTTGCCTGTCGATTCCGATACTTCCCGCATCTGCCGACAAGCCTTTAGAGTTAGCCCCATCGGCTTTTCGGTGATGACGTGAAGGCCAGCATTCATCGCTTTAATGGCGAAACGATGGTGCATCGGCGTGCTAGTGACAATCGCCACTCCGTCGAGATCGGCATCGGCCAGCATCTCGTCGAAGTCGGTGTAGATTACGGGGCGATCGCCGGTGGCGTCGCCAATTTCGTCAGCAACCGTCGCTGCAACATCGGCGTGAACGTCACAGACCGCCGACATCGTTACGCTGTCAAAATACTTACGTAGTTCGATGTATCCATGGGCGTGCCTCCGCCCCATACCGCCACAGCCAACCAGTGCAATCTTGAACGTCATCTTTATAGTTTCTCTCGAAAGGATCTCGTTAGGTGAAGATACGAGCTACGGCAGCATATCGACCAGTGGCTGGATGTTTTTGGGTTCGCCTTTGAAATCGATTCCCAAATCGTGAACGATCTCGACAATCTTGTCGTTGAAAGGAGTCGGCACACCGAGCTTCTTGCCCATGTCCGAAACGAGTCCATTTAGATAATCGATTTCGTTGCGTCGGCCTTTTCGAACATCCTGACCGAACGACGGCACACCGCCGGGTCCACCCCGTTTGCCTGCCTCGATAAATGCGGCCTCGACCTCTTCAATATTCCTGCCCTCAGCAGCATCGACAATCGATTCAGCAGGAAGTTCAAGCACCGAGAACAGTTTTATGTCTTGAGCGAAAGCGACTCGCGCAACTTCTGCACCCAACTGAATTCCGATTCGTAAAGGCTCAAGTTCCGAGCGCACTTCAGTGGTGCCGTACCCGCTCACACCCGAGAGTGCGTTTGCCATGCAGTTCACCATGAGCTTCGACCAGCGAGCGCCCCACAGGTCATCAGTAAATTCCGCGTCTGCGACCGCACCCATAACTTCGACAAGCTCTCGAGCCCTGGGAGTGTCAGACCCATCGTGTTCAGCGATTTTGAAGCCAAGCGGGTAATTATCCGTTCGTATGCCGCGACCCGGCTCCCACGCAGCAGCGCCGATCGTGATGATGCAGCCGAGCGATCGTTCGACCCCGGCGATGGCCGCCATTCGTTCGTCATTGATTCCGTTTTGGAAATCAACAAACACACCGTGGTCGGGATCGACGTACCTGAGCATGAGCGTTGTCGCCCACTCGGTGTCGTACGACTTCACAGCGATGAACGCTGCGTCGAACGGCACAGTTTCGTGCTGTAGCTCGTGAATGTGAATCGCCTTCGGGTGGGTGAGGTACTCGTCTTCTTGCGTCTCGACAATCAAGCCATCGGTCTTGATTTTTTCGATGTGCTCCCACCACTGGTCGATCAGCGTGATGTCGTGCCCCGCCTTTGACAGCAGCCCACCGACAACGCTACCAATTCCGCCTGCCCCCATGATCCCAATACGCATTCGAGTTCGACTCCAAATCAATTACGGCGTTAAAACAAAATCGCCACCAAACATAAATATCTGGAGGCGAAGTGTATGCGTCTAGGAGACGCTTTGTGGACTAACAGAGCCTGAATCTCACGCCCCGCTGAGCATCGCGATTGCTGAGCCGATGATGGTCATGAACTGAGCACTGACCAGCGTCATGGTCCAGCGAAGATCGCTCTCGATCCGGCGCAATTTGCGATCATGCTCTTCTTCGACCACTTCTTTCATACTCATCAGCTCATTCCAAATGGCGTTTAGATCTGGCGAGTAAGACACGTCCTTTGAGACCCGTCGTTCTCGACTGCTCTTGCCTGAATCACCATCACCGCAATCCGCATCGGAATCATCCTGATTGGCGTTGCCCATAACCTTGGCGAGTGAACCTGTTTTCGCTGACCTAAACAACACAGGTCACCACCTCAAGCTCGGCAGTCAGATACTCGATTCCGCCGATCTTCCGACGCTCGATCGGCCCAGACGACACGTCGGTACATCCTCGTTGATGCCAATAACTTAATAAAAAAAGACCCGGAAGTACGCTAAATAATCGCGAACATCACCGGGTCAGTCCCTGCGTGCACTGTTATAACTATGTTCTAGTTATTAGCACATTTGTTCTAATCACAAAGTTATATGTACTGCCGTAATTGGTCAAGGAGCGCGTGTCACACTCTCTTGAGTAAAACTCATCCACCTCTATTACAGCTCGTCGTGGAAGCTACGGTACACAGTGAAAATCCACGACTGCTAGCTTGATTGTGACTCGAGAATTCAACAACGAGTTTTTGGTGCAATTTCACCAACTGTGATTTTCATCACACAGTACTCATATCTGTATGTGATCGTTTTCACAAATGCCTCACATTCGAAGGATATTCTCAATTACATGATCACTGCTGAGTGAGTAACAACTCATTTAGCCGTACCGATCGGCACAACTTTCGGAATTCGAAAGACTAATCGGCATTGAAAGTGATCGGGCTTGGCGGCCCAACAGATTGTGAGGACAATCATGGCACAACAAATTCGCGCTAATATGATCTCGATGGCAGGACTAGTCCTGATTGTCGGTGGAATCTTCGGAATTGGGCTCGGAGGTTATCTGTACCTCACGGCCACAGCTGGACTCGAATCTCTGGACACTGTTTACGCAGTACAGGGTCGATACATGCCATACGACGAAGACGGAAACTTCACTGATCGGGGAACTGCAGAGGGCGGAGCCGCAATCCTCTCTCTCATCGAAAATGACTGGAACTTCACTCTAAATCGTGCCAATCTCGACCCAGAAGACCCTCTGGTAAACACGCCAGACGAACTGATGGTTCAGTACGGCATCATCAACTACCACACACTGCATGGAACGCAGACCGTGGTTCTTACTGAAGATGTTGAGTACGACGGTGTTATGTACGAGGCAGGTTCTTACGATGTACCGGTTGACGGCCGATACTTCTCAGACCTCGACCGTAGGCACCCTCTAGAAGGCCCAGTACGAACTCAGGCATGGAGCCCGTTGGGACTTAGCCTTACGAGCACACTCCTGAACGGGATGAACTCTGACTACATGGCGGGCATGGCCCACTTCATGTCTTGGAGCATCTTCATGGGACTCGGCTTCATGTTTGCACTGGCAGGAGCATTCGTCTTCATCGGCGGAATCCAGCTCACACGCAGACAGGAAGTTGAAGAAGAGGCGATAGAACGAGTAGCAGCAACTATTCCTACAGCGCCACTTACAGCCCCTAGCGGTGCAGCCGAATAGCACCGTAACGTGTGCCCGGGATCGGATCCTGCAAATCGGTAAAAAAGATTAGGATCCGATTCTGGCGTAATAGAAAAGCTCGATGCAACAGCACCGGGCTTTTTGATTTAAGACGCTACCGAAAGCATCAACACTTTATATGCTTCTCTACAATCGATTCAGGAAATTTCAACACCCACTATCACCATCAATAATTCCGTATTCAAATGACTACAATCTCGTCCAACGAAATACATGCAGCGCTCGGCGATCTAGGACTACCAACCGGCGCCAGAATTCTCATGCACAGCTCGCTAAGCAGCTTCGGTCACGTAGATGGTGGTGCCGATGCAGTAATCGATGCGGTACTTAAAGCAGTCGACAGCTCAGGAACTGTTGTCGTGCCAACACTGACTGCAACAGCACTTCACTCCCCCAACGATCCACCGGTGTTCGACCCCGTAAATTCAGCGTGCTGGACAGGCAGGATTCCCGAAACGTTTCGTAAGCGCCCCGAGGCGATCCGAAGCTTGCACCCGACTCACTCGGTAGCGGCGATCGGCCCAGATGCTGAAGAATTAACCAGCGACCACACTTTTTCGATTTCACCTTGCGACGAAAAATCACCATTCGGAAAACTAGCGCAGCTTGAGAACGGGTACGTATTACTGGTCGGTGTCGGCTACGACTCAGTAACCACATTCCATCACGTTGAAGAACTAGCAGCAGCCGACTACCACATGCAAAAAGGTTTTACGAAGGCGACTCTGGTGATCGACGGCGAAAACATCGAGCGGCACTACATGCTTCACCAATGGGGTACAGCGCGTGATTTCAACATCATGCAACCACTATTTATAGAACGTGGCGTTCAGAAAATGACACGAATCGGTGATTCGGAAGTTCGATTGCTCCATGCCCCGAGTATCAGGCAAATAACCCTCGAATGTTTGCGATCTGATTCACGGATACTTTGCAAGGATTGAAAATCCGCTCAGCCTTCTTTTTGCACGAACTTCCGACTCAGTCGAAGAAAAGTTCGATGCATTAGCACCGGGATTTTTGATTTAATCAAACCAATTCAAACTCGTACATCACGTAATTCGTCGAACTCGACTCTGATTCCATGGGGACGAATCCAGACTTCTTGAGTACCGAAACCGACACAGAGTTCGACGAGTCCACACCCGCTACGATCGACGACACTTTCGTCAGGCCAACAGTCCATTTGATGAACCCTTGAACAAGTTCAGTGGCGAATCCATTGCCGTGACGAGACGGCAATACTAAGTAGCCGATATAGAGTTTTGCGCCTTCGGAATTAAATTGTTCAGACGCTATCAAAACCGCGACCGTAGCCCATGACGGTTTCTGATCAGCGAGAAGCACGACGGTTTTCTCAACTTGCTGCTGTTTCAACCATGCGACAGCGTCGTTGACCGTCCGAATCGAGGCCAGCGATTCCGGCAAATACTTTCTGGACTCCTCTGAGACATGAGCGAGCACGATTGCGGCAGTTTCGCGAATATTCCTATCGGTCAATTCCCAATTGCCGACCACAAGTCGATCAGTCTCGAAAGAACAATTACTAAGCAAATTACCCGCCCGTACAGTTTGACCTACTCGCCCTTCTCAGCTTTCCATTTCCTGAACCGCTCCTTCGTCTCCGTTGAAATCGGGTAGTAAGTTCCTGGTGGAACCTGCTCAGCGTCGATTAGACCGATCACGAACTCCTCAGCCTCTTCCTGCTCCTCGATCCAGTCGATCACTTCCTCCGCACGGTCGGCAGGCACCACAACCACGCCATCATCATCACCAACAATCACATCGCCCGGCATAACCAAAACGCCACCAACGTTAATTGGTTGACCTTCTTCGAACGATTCCAAAAACGGCAAATTGCCCGCTGGGGATCGATTCTTGGCGAAGACTGACAGATCGTATTCATCTGAAATCATCTGCAAATCTCGAATAGCGCCATCGGTCACAATACCCTGTGCCTTGTTGTGCCACAGTTGTCGAGTCTTCATATTTCCGAGAATGCACGAATACTCATCAAACGTGTGAGCCTCAGCTACAAGAACATCGTTCGGGCCGCACTTGCCCATCGCCAAGTACTCAGGCGATCCTCCGCCCTTGCGAGTCTGCTTCAACAAGTCAGGACGTGCCGGAACGAACCGCAGCGTCTGCGCCCTTCCGACCAGCGTTTTACCCGGCGTGTAAGCCTTCACGCCACGCATAAGGCACAGTTGGTAGTTCGCTGAAGCAAACCACTCCTGACCATCGGGAGGAGCCAACCGCCACACAGCGCTGTAGGCAGTGGCAGAAGTCACTTTCCTGAATCGATCAAGTATTTCGTCTGATACGTAGGTAGGCATGAGTGGTCACGATCCGATTGACTAGATGAGTTCACTATTTACGGTTCGGAAGTATATGCGCCCCAGAGCGACGAAGCCCTCACTAAGTAATCTGGGTGCTACGATTCGCCGGTTATAAATCTCCTAACAAGCCACTTCTCGAAAGCCCCACATGCCCCAACACATCGCAGCCAACGACCCACGCCTCACCTGGTCGGGCGCTATATCTACCGAAGTGTCTAACGAGTGGGTCATGCCGTGGCGTATTGAGCACGAAGAAAGAGAGCTATACGACAGTGAGCTTGCTCTTCGCGCAGCGATGGCTGCCGGTGTCCGTGTGACGTTCCAGAGCGACACAACCGCTATCGAGGGCACATGCAATTTGTTCGAAGAACGAGGTCAAATCGACCTTGTGGTCGATGGCAAATTGGTGGCATCGGTCAACCTTGCAAACCAGTCATCGTTCCAATTCGAAAATCTCTCGGCCGGAACCAAAATTGTCGAACTATGGCTTCCACAGTTTGGTGAAACCCGGCTCAGCGGTCTTGGAATCGACGTTGAAGCAGATATATCCGCAACCCCTGAATCCAACGCTAAAAAATGGATCACTTACGGCAGTTCGATCAGCCAATGCAGCGCAGCTGACTCTCCAACCAAAACATGGCCAGCGATCGTCGCTCGCACCAGCGGCTACGATCTAACGTGCCTCGGCTTCGGCGGACAGTGCCACCTCGACCCAATGATCGCTCGGGTGATCAGAGATAGCGAAGCCGATCTCATATCGATGTGTCTAGGCATCAACATCTACGGCTCGAGATCGCTCAACCAGCGAACCTTCTACCCAGGCATATTGGGCTTCGTCAAGATCGTGCGCGAAAAGCACCCAACGACACCAATAGTTCTCATCTCACCGATCTACTCACCGGGAAGAGAGACCGAACTCAACGATGTCGGATTCTCGCTCAAGCAAATGCGAGACGAAGTAAAACGGGCGTACGAAACGCTAAATGCACACGGCGACGAAAACATCACCTACATCAACGGTCTCGACATCTTCGGCTCCGACAAAGCCCACCTGCTACCAGACGACCTTCACCCAAATAACGAAGGCTACGGAATCATGGCCGATAATCTCTTAGGGCTACTGCCGAAGATCTAGCAACAACGTCGCTGCTCTAAAAGAAACCCGGCACTGCTGGCCGGACGGTTAGTCGTGCGGATGATCGATGTTGTTGATGCTGCGCCAGATGCGCCACTGCTTCATCACATCGCGTTTGTACAAGTTCAAGTACTTCCCGCGCATCACCACGGTATCGCCGCCCATCTTCGGGGCGATGCCGTAGTTGAAGGCACCACGCACGTACACGATCGATTCGAGCACTTCTACTTCGACAACGACCGACTTAATACTCGCCTTGATCGACCTGAAAAATTCTCGTTGGTGAGAAACTATCGCATCTCGCCCCGTCACAGCGGGTCGATCAGGCAGCATCAAAACCGCATCATCAGCGAACAGGTCATCGATCTCATCGACATCCGAATTGTTTATTGCTTCTGAATATCGTTGTTCTAGTTCTAGAACTTCCGATCGATCGTCTGCCATGCTGCCCCCGTGAAAAGCGATTCGTGTCCTGCATTAATATCTGAATGCGAACAACTCCTGTATCTGATATGTATCAAATCCAAGCACAGGGCGTAATCGCAATTTCCGCCATATCGACTACCCTGTTTCGCACAGTTTTTCAACGAACTGACCGCGAATAAAACGGACTAATCGCCAGCTGAAGCACTACCGTCAGTTGGCATCGGCGTCTGGTCACCGCCCTGAGCGTCGCCCAATAGCGTTCGCCTAAACGTGCGGTCCATCTGCGAGTGGATCTTCATCGCCAAAGTCGCTGTCGAAGCGACGCTTAGCGCCATCACAAGAGCCGAAACCGGCGACGTCAAATCGTCGACTGGCATCATCTGCAGCAACTGCGTCACAAGCCATACGCCCGTAATCATCATGAAAATGCTCACAACTCCTACACTGATAGCGTCAGCTGCGTTGAGCCGCTTCGTCATGTTGAAACGAATAAACGCTCGGCGTGCAAATACAGTGCCAAGATCCGACAACAATCGCCAAATTACGATGGCTGCAGGCACTGCGAGCGTAACAACAGCAGCAATCACAGCCGCACCGACCAAGTCTTCAGAGATACCAAGATCGCTCGCCAAACTCGTTCCAGCGTTCGATATCAATACGCCAGCAACTATTACGAGTCCGATAATTCCAAAGCTCACTGCGGCAGATCGCACACCTCGAACGAAATTATGAGGAGCAGGTTTTGCGGGAGCCATAGCCCGCCGAGCCGTAGCAACCGTCAAAGAAAATGCAGCAGCTTCAGTTTTGACTCTGGAGGGCAGCAACCAGCCAATGAGCGATCCGATTTTGCGATGAGAGTTGAACACCAACGGATACAGAAACGACGACATAATCGTGCTGATCGTTACGACCGGATACAGCTGTGACCCGACGGATGCATGCTCACTGCCAGACCGTGCGATAGCCAGAGAAAATTCACCCAACTGCGGCATCGCCGTGCCCACCCGCAAGGAAGTGTCTCCACCGTGTCCCGTTAGGAAAGTTCCGGCTGTTGCAGCCAATACCTTCCCAACCAACAGCACCCCCGTGACGATCAGCGCCGTGCCGAAAAATTCAGGCACATCACCCATGTTCACCAGCATGCCAATCGAAACGAAAAACAACGCTGCGAAAACGTCTCGCACAGGCGAAATGAGTCGGGCGATTTGATCTCTGTGTCGAGTATCACCAAGCACCGTCCCAATCAGAAATGCACCTGCTCCAGCCGACAAGCCCATCTCACGGGCAAGAAGTCCCACCCCGAAGCACATTCCCAAACTGCCGATCAACAGCGTCTCTCGAGATTTCAGATAGTCCAGTAAATCCATCAATCGAGGAGCAAGAAGCGTCCCGAATACCAAAGCTCCAACTGCAAACACGGCCATCTTGATTACGATAGGCCAGACCTGAACAGCTCCACCTGATTCTTGATTTGCGTAGCCTGAGAAAACTGCAAGAAGCACTACAGCTACGAAATCTTCAACCACTAAAATTCCGACAATCAGCTGCCCGCGTAGCGACATCAACTGCCCGTTTTCTCTGAGCATCTGAACCAAAACTGCCGAGCTAGAAAATGCCAGTGCAGCACCGAGATAAACCGACGTCGTGGGCGTCCAGCCAAGCGCTCTACCGAGGTAATATCCGAGCGATATCATCGCCGTTATCTCGATCGCGCCTATAAGCACCACCCGGAATCCGACTTTCCGGATTCGCTCCCAGCCGAACTCCACGCCAATGGCAAAAAGCAATACGACAAGCCCGACCTCGGCGACCAGCGAAACGGTCTCGGTATCAGATACAAATCGCCCCTGAAGTGCGAACGGACCAACGAGCATGCCCGCGAGGAGATAGCCGAGTATCGGTGGCTGCCGAATTAGACGGAAAAGTATCAAGGCCGCTGCTGCTGCGACCATGATGAGCGCGAAATCTCTTACAAAGTCTCCTGAATGCACATCTTCATAATAGAAAATCAGCACCCAAAACTTCGATAATCCTGAGAACGGATTTCAGGAATTGTGCAATCTCAAATCATTCTGGCCCAGCCTTCGACGATCCGAAAGCTGAGCCAAATGAGCACAACACACAACTAGCCGCTCTTCGCTGTCGCTCCCCAATCTGCCGCCTCAAGACCGTGCCTGGACCGCACCTCGTTTGGCGTCATCACTCCCGCGTTCACCAAACTCACCTCGCGAGCAACCAACGAATCCTCAGACTCGTTCAACGCCTCAATCTCAAGCGGAAGTTGTCACGAAAATAATCAATCCAAGTGATGCACGTGTAAAACGGTCCTCCCCCGGATCGGGGGAGTTAGAGGGGGAGAAGTACGACGCGTGACTGAGTCGTCCGACGATGAGTGCGACTAACAGTCCTCCCTCCCAGAGTCGGAGGGAGCTAGGTGCATGCTGAGCCAGTCGAAGTAGGGCAGGAAATTGCGACGCGGAACGCGACTAACGAAAACCGCTATCATCGGTTCTCCCCCGGATCGGGGGAGTTAGAGGGGGAGACTGCGACGCGTGACTGAGTCGTCCGACGACGATGGAACCTAACGCCCCTTGCGACGCAGAGCCGAGTCATCCGATGACGAGCGCGACTAACGCCGCCCGGAGCTAACGCCGCGACTAATAACAAAAAATATAAAAGGCGATAATGCGGGAACGCGTCGGGGGCTGGTCCGGCTGCGCTCCATACTGCATTATCGCCCTAACCAAAGCTTCTCATCGAACGTATGTCGCACATGTGAAGGGATGCACAATGACATGAAGAAGTTGTGAAAACATGTTCAACTATCAACTTTCACAGAACGTTTTACGCGATAAATAGCGAGTTAACTGGCAGTCAAAATTATCACCCAAAATTACCTACTCTCCGCCAAATCCCCCAACACTATCGTTATGATTCGACACATCACTTTTCTCGACCAATCCACCTAGGAGATCAACAATGAAGGTTTTAGTAACAGGCTCATCAGGACTCATCGGATCAATGCTGGTGAACGCCCTAGCCGATACCTTCGAGATTTCTGCTCTAGACGCACGGCAATCAGATCACGCCCCCGATGTACCAACCCTTATCACCGACGGATCTGACTACGACACTATGTCGAAGGCCTTTGTCGGTGTCGACGCTGTGGTTCACCTCGCAGCCAACGCCCCGGTCGAAACACCTTGGTCTGATGTTCTCAAGAACAATATTTCAGCTACCCACAACGTGTACGAAGCAGCTCGGCAAAATGGGGTGAAACGAGTGGTGTTCGCTAGTTCAAACCATGCTGTTGGCAACTTCGAAATGGACGAGCCGTACAGCAAAATCCGAGTTGGTGACTACGAAGGGCTTACACCCGGTGGTTTCAAGATGATCGATCACAATGTGCCTGTCCGACCCGACTCCGATTACGGCGTAAGTAAGGCGTTTGGAGAGGCAACGGGTCGTTACTACCACGAGCACTTCGGACTCGAGGTTGCCTGCCTACGAATTGGCACAGTGAACCCGCAAAACAGCCCCAAAGGCCCTCAGGCTCGACCCGAAGGATCAGTTAGAACGCTGGCGACATGGTTGAGCCATCGCGATCTCACACAACTCGTCACGCAGTGCATCACTCAACCACTCGGGTTCGAGATTTTCTATGGAGTTTCCGACAACACTTGGCGTTTCTGGGATACAGATCACGCCAAGAAAACAGTCGGCTACGCACCGCTAGATAACGGCGAAGACTACCGATAGAACGGCTTTCGGGCATACCGAACTAAAAGGGACTAGGGTCTAAGAACGGCTCTGGTCCTAATCGTCGGACTTCGGCTCTTTGTCCCTGCCATCGATAATCGGACCATCGGTATTGATGCGAGGATCTGGTCGATTCTGACCTTTACCGTCGATTCGTGGACCATCAGTGTTCACGCGACGTCGAGCATCACGCCCTCCACCGCTGTCACGCCTTGGACCGCGAGAGTCGCCACCTCGGTCATCACGCCTTGGACCACCGGAATAACCACCACGACCATCACGACGTGGGCCGCGAGAATCGCCGCCTCGGTCATCACGCCTTGGATCACCGGAATAGCCGCCACGATCATCACGACGTGGACCGCGAGAATCGCCGCCTCGATCATCACGTCTTGGTCCGCTTGAATATCCACCACGGTCATCACGACGTGCGCCGCGAGAATCGCCGCCTCGGTCATCACGCCTTGGACCA
>JABIHL010000013.1 GCA_018649665.1 Chloroflexota bacterium
GACAACGCTGATGTCGCCGTAGCTTCCCGGTACACGCCCGGTGGCGGAGTCGATCCAGCATGGAGTTGGGGACGTAGGCAGATCATCTACTGGGGCAACGTTGGAATTCGGATGATTCTCGGGCTAAAGGTAAAAGATGCCACTGCCGGATTCAAAGGATTCAAACGCAACACGCTGGAATCGATCGGAATCGAACGACTTAGGCTGAGCGGATTTGGATTTCAGGCGGAAGTCTCCTACAGGTGCCAGCAGGCGGGCATGAAAGTCGTCGAGCACCCATACGTGTTCATGGATCGAACTGCAGGTACATCGAAGATGTCGTTTGGCATTGTCGTCGAAGCGTTCTTCCACCTTTCATGGCTGCGAATCCGCGGATAACTCACGGATTAGATCTTTCCTGATCTACACCATATTTCAGGCAATTCGACGAACTTTTGTCTCATTTTAAGCGCGTTGAAATACGCCTACTTTTTCGTTCCCGCTCATTTGGCTTGAATGGTGCGTTACCCGGTAGCGCTAGTTCGGCATTCAACGGCGCACACCTTAATCACAAGTACCACCTGCACGAAACCTAGGTGTAGACGCACAGACGAATAACGGGTTAACACCGGTGGGGCGGCTTCGACTCAGAGATATCACGTGATTAGTAAATCAGCGGACACTGCATTTACTCACCGAATTCCATGTCCCGGGAACCGAAATTATGGTCACACAGAGTCAGTCATTCCAAAACCCTCGATCCTTCAAGATTATTGAAGAAGAAGCCGTAGAGCATGCTCTCGCTGGTCGCTGGGAAGATGCCGTCGATTCGAACATCGAAGCTCTGGAAGTTGATTCTGAAAATGTCAGCAGCTTGAACCGGCTCGCTAAGGCATATCTCGAACTAAGTAAGTACAAGGACGCTCGGGTACTACTTGTAAAGGCTCTGGAAATCGATCCCCTAAACAGGGTGTCGGCACGTCAGCTCGACAGGCTGAAGAAGTTGGACGCAAGCGGAATAGCTCGACGGACATCGGGCGGTACTGCAACCAATTCGGCTCTGTTCATTTCCGACCCAGCGATCGCCACAGTTTCCGAACTGAAAAAAGTTGCTTCAGCCGATGTACTCGCCGCCGTTTCTCCCGGCGACAAGTTCAAGATTGTGGTCGATGAGACGATCGTCACGGTAAACGCTTCCAGTGGTGATTATGTAGGAACCCTTGAAGTACGCATTGCTACCCGACTTCGAAAGATGCTCGACGGTGGCAACAAGTACGAAATCCTCGCCGCAAAACTGACCGATTCGGAAGTGATCGTCGTAGTTCGCGAGACGAAACGATCACTCGCTCAGGCACGCGTCGCGTCATTCCCTTCGTACCTCCAGAAGAGGATAGGAGATTTTGATCTCGACGACCCAATGGAGATCAACGATGAACTCCGAATGGAAGACGACATGGACGAGTTTGCACCGGCACCGGTCGAGAACGAATCGATGAAGTCGATCATGCGTGGCGAATTCGGCGGAGCAGCCGAAGATTCAAGCCTAAAGTTCTAGGCGTATCCGGCTCGTTTGAGCACAGTTCGAACCGCAGTTACGAACGCATCAACGTCGTCTTCGGTGTGAGCCATAGACACGTTTCCAGCGCAGCGATTCGACATCAGGAAGCCTTCATTTAGTAGGCCGATGAACATCGTTTGAAGCACCGTCTTATCGTTCGTGGCGAACGTTCGATAGTCGACAACCTCGGTAGATGTGAACTGCAGCGCAAATAACGACGCTACTCCCGTTACACCCATCGGTACCTCTAGCTCGGCAAACAGTGCGCGTAGCTTTGTTCTCAGCGACTCCCCTAGAGTATCGAGATACTCGTATTTATCCGGCGTAAGCGCCTCGAGAGTAGCGATCCCTGCTGCAGCAGTCATTGGGTTCCCGTTGAATGTCCCGGCGTGTTGAACTGTGGCACTGCCACCGGTTGGGTCCCACATCGACATGATGTCTTCTCTGCCACCGAACGCTCCCACCGGCATACCACCGCCAACGACCTTGCCAAAGCAGGTGAGATCGGGAGTGATGCCGTAGTAGTCCTGCGCACCACCGTGGGCGATTCGGAACGCTATCACCTCGTCGAAGATCAGAACGATTCCTAGCTCGTCGGTAATACGTCGGAGCCCCTCTAAGAACTCGGGCTTACCAGCCACCATGCCGCACTGCCCGTTGACCGGTTCAACGATCACAGCTGCGAGCTCGTCTGCATTTTCGCGGATGACTCGTTCGGCTGTTTCGATGTCGTTGAACGGTGTGATGAAAATATCGTCTTCAACGGTCTCTGAGATTCCAGGGAACGCCTTTACTGCGTTTGGAGAATCGGCATCGCCCGCTTTATCGAGCGGTGGGACCACGCTTATCTGAATCGCATCGTGGTTGCCGTGATACGCACCTTCGCACTTCACGAGCTTCTGCTTGCCTGTGAACGCCCTCGCAGCCCGAATGGCGTTGAGTGTCGCCTCTGTGCCTGTGTTGACGAACCTGACCTTATCGAGCGATGGCACTCGTTCGCACATAAGCTCTGCCCATCGAACGACCGAGGGGTGTGGCGCAGGGAACGACACGCCGTGATTGATCTGTTCGGCAAGTGCTTAGGTTACTTCGGCAGGTCGGTGTCCAAGAATCAACGTTGTCATGTTGTTCACGAAATCGGTGCGTTTGTTGCCATCGGCATCAGTAATCACCGTGCCTACGCCGTCGGTGATGTAGAGCGGGAAGGGATCCCAGAAGATCGAGTTTCGGGTGTCGCCACCGGGCATGAACTGCGTAGCTGTTTCGTGGAGCTCGCTCGACTTAGGGTTGGCAGATGAGTAAGTCGCGATTTCTTGTTCGAGAGGGGTCGTCATTGTGAAGCTTCTAAAGTCGTTTTCGTGCCGTTCTGTCCGAATTGGAAAAGGTGCTTAGACACCTTAGGCAGACAAGGTATCAAGTAAAAGCGGGAGCGCCACTCCTGCGGTCGAGCGCAAAGATACCTCACAAAGCGAGGTTAGTTTCGTCTCTGTGGGGTTAATCTCGATAATCGTGGCACCTGCCGATTCCGCGATCCACAAAAGACCGCTGGCGGGACGAACCGTTGCCGAAGTGCCAATCGCCAGAACGCAGTCGGCTTTGTCGATCTCAGCCCGAGCACGTTGCATTACGTCGTCTGGAATCGGCTCGCCGAACATCACGGTATCGAATTTGACCAGACCGTCGCATTTTTTACATGGATCGGGTGCGTACAAAGGCACGAAATCGCCCAACGAAACTCGATCGCCGCATTCGATACACCTGAGCTTGGTTCGATTGCCGTGAATCTCTATCAGATTCTGCATTCCCGCTTTTTCATCGAGCCCATCGATGTTCTGAGTGACCACTGATTGCAACGATCCATGCTGTTCAAGACCTGCTAATGCGTAGTGCCCGGCATGCGGTTCAGCGTTTTTAAGGGCGTCTCGAAGCTCGATGATGTGCTCGTCGATCTTTTCGTTGGTGCGGCGGTTCCACCATCCACTGGGATCTTTTTTGAACTCGGAGTAGCCGTCCATTCGTGGTGTGCCGTACTTGGTCCACAACCCATCGGCTCCACGAAACGGCGGAATTCCGCTTTCGACTGACATCCCAGCACCGGTCATTCCAACCA
>JABIHL010000143.1 GCA_018649665.1 Chloroflexota bacterium
TACGCTTATTGCGTTGGTTGCGGTAGCTGTTGTAGGCCTCTCTCACTCCGCCAGTGCAGCAGCGGACGGCAAGGTGTATGTCACCAACAAAGCCTCCGGTTTAACCACAGAGCCTTCAACGGCTGTTGATGGTCGAACATCTGCTACCACGGTGTATGGGACTTATGCCTCTAACGCTTCGACTGGAACATCTGCACGAGACATCGTTGCAAATTCCGATCGATTTATTGTGACAATCATTGACGCAGACCTTAATGCGACAACGAACATCACATCGGACACCGGTACTGCCAACAACGCTGATGCAGGTTACGACCTGACAGGCACTGGCACTGACGTTGTCTCAGTCTTTGGAGCAGACTTCAAAGATCCTGGTGACAAAGTTCAGGTAACTCTCACCGATGAAAAAGCCAACCCAATTATTGGTACGGCTAGCGACATCAGGGTTATTCAGACAAGCACAGGTGACGTTGTTACCGGTGTGAGTGTGACCATTGACTTCGCTGGTGATGGCACAAACGCTCCGCTGATCACCCTTCAGGTTGACTTCGGTGCATTTGGTGACGATTCGAACGCACGTATTGCGTACCCATCGTCTGCAATTGACACCACGACTGCTACAATCAAGAGTGTTGTAGACACTAGTGGATCTGCAGTTCTAACTCTCACAGAAACTGGTCGAAACACTGGTCGATTTGAGGGTGAAGTACAGGTTAAAGAACGTACCGATGCATTTACTGCTGGTACGAACGGAAACCCAGCTACAATTCCTGCTGTCGGTGGTCCAATCACCATTGCTTACGTTGACGTTGCTACCTCAGGTACTGCTACTAACGTAAACCGAACTGCTAGCTACAAGATCGACACTACTGTGCCGACTGCAACTATCAGTACACCAGCTTCAGGCTCGGAAACTCAGAACCGACTTCCAACCTTCACGGGTACAGTCACTGACAACCAGTCTGGTCTAGATGTAAGCGCATTCTCGCTAAACATTGACAACAATGATGACTCAGCAAACGCTGCGATGATCATTCCGGCAGGTAACAACCTGACGCTTCCGACCATCATTGGTAAAGTTGCGAGCATCGACGTAAGTGCACTTGACGATGGTGTTACATCATTGCCGTTCACTTACACAGAGACTGTTGTTCTTCCAAATGCAACCGTAAACAACCCGGATCACACAGTTGACTTCCAGGTTCGAGCGGCTGACCTTGCAGGTAACTACGGTTACTCTGACGCCGACTCTTCCACCGGTAACGATGGAACAGGTCGACACGGAGCACAGCCTCACACAATCAAGATTGACCAGGTAATTCCGCAGATTTCATCTGCTGACTCCGGTATCGGTCTTGACACTTCGGTTTCCCCGTCTGTTGACAAGGCAAACGTACGTGACACAGTCAAGGTAACTTTCGACGGCAAGATCAAAGACACTTCAGTCAGTGCATCTGACTTCCAGGTTGTCTTCAGTGGTGCAGGTGGAACATTTGTTCCTGCCAGCGTTACAGTCAAGGATTCCGTTGTATACCTCGACCTCGACACAACAATTCCTTCTGACAACAAGCCAACAGTCAAGATCCAGGGCACAATCCAGGACCTTGCTGGTAACTCAACTGACGCCGGTTCTGCCGTCGCAGCTGACAAGCTTGCACCAGTTGTTACAGTCACCCAGTCGGGTGGTTCAGCAGCTAGTGACCCAGATGGACTAACTCAGGACAAGATGACAGTTTCTGTTGCTTCTGACGAAGACCTTCAGGGTCCTCCAGCAATCACAGTTACTGACCTCACTCCAGACCCAGACGAAACTCTTGCGGCATTCAACGGCGCTCTCGCTGTTGCGCAGGGTGGAAACACTTGGTCTCTCGTGATCACAAAGTCAACTTCAGCATCGGGTGACCGTGCTGTAAAGGTTGTTGCTACTGACTCAGCAGGTAACTCTGCAACTGTTGGTAAAGACACCACAAAGACATACGTGCTCGACCTTGGTGTAGCTACAGCGACTTCAACGCCTGCTACTACTACAACTCAGTCGAACCCGTTCCTGACTACTGACTTCTCTAGTGATCAGTCAACACTTACAGTTACAGAAGCAACGCTTGACGATGTTGACGTAACAGCTAGTGTGATTGCTTCTGCTAACAGCAAGAAGTTCTTCTTCCAGCCTGCAACTGCTCTGACTAACGAAGGGCACACGTATGTTGTGAAGGTTACTGACGCTGCTGGTAACAAGGACACAATTACCAACACCTTCACCAAGTCTGACCGAACTGACTTCGTACTTGAGTTCTTCGCTGGCTGGAACGCAGTTTCCTTGCCTTCGAACCCGCTTGACACTGACGTCAACACTGTTCTGTCTAACGTTGGTGTGAAACAGGTTGTTGCCTACGACGCAACCACGCCTTCACAGCCGTGGAGAATTGCTTCTAAGGTTGGATCTGCTGCATACACTTCACAGACCACTCCTGGCCTGTCAACTGTTTTAGCTGGTGCAGGTTACTGGGTAGAAACTTCGGACTTCGAAGACCAGAAGATCTCTCTTGAGGGACCAACTGGACCTGGCGATGCTCGCCCAGGCCTAACCACAATTGCAACTGGCAACGGTTGGAACTTGGTTGGTGTGGTTGACCAGAGCCGTACTCAGACTCAGTCTGCGAACAAGGGCACAAGCCTTACACGTCCAGACGCTGGTGGAACAAACAATGCAGTCAAGTCTTCTGCGTACTTCAACACCGTGAACAACGGTCGAGCGTACACATTCGACACTGTTGACTCTGAGTTCCGTGAGCTTGTAGATACAGACAACGTAACCATTGGTTCCGGAATCTGGGTCTTCATTAGCCCACAGACCAACGGACAGCTCCCACACATCGTTCCGTAAGGACCGCTGCTAAGAGTAAGAACGTAATAATGGGCGCCCCCCTTCCGAATCATCGGGAGGGGGGCGTTCTGCTGATAGATATATCTAATACCGAGCACGGGCGCCGGAGAGTATAAATATGAAAGCTAGATTGGCAGGGATGTTAATCTTGACCGCCGTTCTGGCTGGTCTGATCGCCGGAATGGGTGATCGGGCAAGTGCCCAAGGCGAGATCCCAAAGATTTCAGCCATAACACTGCACGGTGAAGTAGTGATCTCAGGTGGCGCAAATCCTAATGGAATGACACTAACGGCGAAGATCGATGACTGGGTTTCGAATTCAGTTACTGTCGGAGAACAATCCGATAGTGGATTCGTGGGATTGTTCATTCACGCTCCAGATGATCTCATCGGTAGAGATGTGACTTTCTGGCTTGACGATCAAGTTCAAGCCGATGAGAAAACCCCATACTCTTTCCTAGATCAATTTGGAAACGAAATCTACGATTGGGGTTTGCCGCAGCTACGTGAACAAAACCTCAGGTTCCCGTTCGCACCACTGTCGACACCGACTCCAACTATCGTTCCAGCTTCACCAACCCCAACTCCTGTGATTCTCGCTCCGACCTTCTACGAAGGACGAGTTAGGGCAGGTTCAATTCCGCCACCTGATGGAACATTGATCCACGGTGTAATCGACGACTATGTGACTCAATTCGCTGCTGTCTTCGACGGTGAGTATTTCTTGACTGTCGACCCATTGATGGAAATCTATGCGGGCCGTCCAATCGAGTTCTACATTGGCGAAACGAAAGCTCTGCAATCAGATATTTTCGGAGATGGTGTGCGTAAGCAGCAGTTCCTGCTGGTATTCCCACCTCTTCCAACACCAACGCCAGTTCCGACTGAGACACCTACACCAACGCCTACGCTAACGCCGACTCCAACTCCGGAGCCTACGCGTACGCCTACTCCGACACCGACGCCGACAGTTGTGCCGACGGCTACTCCTACGCCAACACCGATTGCTGACGTGACGGCGACGGCTGAAGCAAACGCTTCTGCCACGGCGGTAGCTGATGAAGCCGCTGGTGGCTCTTGTAGCGCCAGAGAGGGCGGTCCTGCCGGTTTAGGCAACATCGCACTGCTTCTGGCTCCATTGGCACTGGTTGCATGGCGACGACTTGAGAAGAACATTCGCTAATCAGCGAACAAGTTGTTCCATAAGTTCATCTATTCGATGACAACAAAAAAGCCCCTGCAATTTGCAGGGGCTTTTTACTTATAGATTTTTCCGGTGGGCTATCGCTGTTGAAGAACTACCACTGCACGCTCGTCCGGTAGTCCACTCTTGGTCACGGTAAGCTTTGTGGTAGCTTCGAACTCTTTCACACCGAGTTCAGTCAAAAGCCTTTGCATCGCAGCGCTGGGCTTACCTGCTTCGGCATCGTAGCCGGAAGGCACAATCATTTTTGGTTCTAGGTTTCTGATTACTGCCGACATTTCGTCAGGCTCGAGGCCTTGCGATTCCGTGTTGAGTACCAGAATGTCGACTTTGCTGATCTGTTGCACTGATTGCGCAGATGGCTGGTAGCCAGGATTGCCTAAAGTCGCAACTTGCAATCCATCAGCATCCACGATGTACACCGTGTTGATGTCTTTCGAAATGGCTGGATCGTCTGCAGGAGTCGCAACTCCGCGAACGCTGAGACCGCCAATTTCGTATTCACCCGGGCCTGAAAGCACCTGAGAATCGCTAGCGGGGTGGCTAGATCGTTCACCCTTGCTGTAAACGAATACGGTGTTCTCGTCTTCGAGTTCCGAGGAACTCGGAATATCGCCCTGATGGTCGACTATCACAGCGCCTACCGAAGATTTGACTTCAAAAGTCGAATTACCAAGCCAGCGAATTTCCATGCGGACGTTCCTCTAATCGATCCATTCATAGCTGCGAGTTTGGGGAAAGTCCCTAACTCGCGCGCAATACAGTAAACAATTTAACTACTCGCTCGCGATAGCGTCAATGAAAATCAGGCTCAAGCTCGAATTTCAAAGTGGAATGTCAGGCGAATCGAAATCGACCATGCCCCCACATTTCGAATTCCCCAGATGGATCTAGTAACTACCAGAAAGGGTCGACCTACTAAATACGATCCCAACTCTTGAATGCCAGCAGATTGCGGAGCGTCAAATAGCCAGCCCACTCAGTTTTGGCAGTTGGCCAGTCGTCTTCATACTGCCCCCACGAGAACGTGGGCTGCCAACTACCGTCATTGGATTGATCACCGATCTCAAAATCGATCTGTTGATGTACTCGATCAACCAAGACGGCGGCCAGTAAACCAGTTGAGCTAGGTGCGAACGCCAAAGCACGCGCACCATAGCTGTTCCAATCGATCTTGCCGTTCCCAATCGCCATCAATGCCGACTCACGAATCTTTGGCAGCAGATTGCGCCTGATCTCTTCGTCTGCCATCTCTGCCATACGAATAAAACACATGAGTGCGTGAAACTCCATGTCGACAGGGAGCGCCTCAAAGGCTCCAACCACTGCGGCAGTTGCTTCCTCTAGAAAAGTCTCATCAACGTGCTCACGATATAAATTCAGGTAGCCAACGATCTCCGCACCCGGATTCGCCTGCACTAGCGGATCAAGTCGATCTGCCACCGGAGAGTAGTTCCACCAAACAGCATGTGGGTACTTATCGACCTCGGGGCCGTTAGGGTCCCATCCGCCAATCGAACGATCGAAGGTTTGCTCAAAATAGCCAAGCCCCCGTTTCACGATTAGAGCGTCGCCGGGAACCTCAAGCTCACGCAGTACTTGAAACGCCAGCGTACCCAAGAAAGGTGACGAACTCGGCATGCGAATGTCGGGTTCGATGGCATGACCAAAGCCTCCGTCGGCGTTTTGATACTTTGCCAATTCATCAATTACCTGATCCTTCGAGCCGTCGCCAAAGTGGAAATTGAACTGCGCACGATCGACAGGACGTGCATTTTCAGAAATAAATCCAGCCGCATTGTCGAACGCTTGGGTCGATAAATGGATCATTCGTACTCGATTCGCTTTCCGCTATATCCGCAATTCATAGACTCAATCGTTCTAGCCACCCTGATTACCCGTTGACGCTCGGGAAAACCGCATGCTAACTTCACGACGTTCAATCACTTACCGTGTATGTCACCAATCAGTGAATATTTTTCACCGCAGGTTGCGCAAGGTATCGGGGACAGTATGCCGACTCTGACAGCTAGAAAACGAGAAATTCTCAAGTTCATCGTTTCTGAACACGTTCAGACCGCGTCCCCTGTCGCATCGAGCACAGTCGCCCGGTCGACCAATCTCAAAGCCAGTCCTGCGACCATTCGAAACGAAATGGTCGCGCTTGAAGAAGATGGTCTTATCCATCGCCCGCACGTCTCTTCAGGTGGTGTTCCGTCCGATCGTGGCTACCGTCACTTCGTCGCTTCGCTAAATCCCGAAGCAACTTTGAACCCGAACGTTTCGGCACGTATCGACCAAGAATTCAGCTCTGTTCGATCGCATGTTGAAGAATGGATCGACTCTGCCTCAGAAATTCTTTCCGGGCTCATGGACACTCTGGCGTTCACCACTCTGCCCCGTACTGCACCAGCCCCTGTAAAGAGCGTTGAACTGCTTCGCCTTCAAGACATGTTGGTAGTCGTAATCATCGTGCTGCAAGAGGCGAGCGTATATAAGCAGGTCATCAATCTCGATTCGACAGTATCTAACTCTGAGATCGAACATGCCCGCAATCGGCTCAGTGAAGCCATTGTTGGTGTGCCGACTCACACTCTCGCTTCTCGGGGAGCCAACATCAACGACGGACTCGAGCGCAAGGCGTTCAACTCCGCTGTAACCGCTCTCCAGCAGC
Organism: Chloroflexota bacterium; assembly: GCA_018649665.1. GTDB lineage: Bacteria > Chloroflexota > Dehalococcoidia > Lucifugimonadales > Lucifugimonadaceae > Lucifugimonas. The sequence goes on from JABIHL010000143.1 coordinate 6,763, forward strand.
ACAACACATCTACAAGCACAGAGAAACGGTTCAGCGGCATTGGCAAACTGTTTCAACAGCCTGAAATGATGGCCGACCCAGCGATGTCGCTCGGTGCCACGTGGCTTATTGAAGATTCATTCGCAACTTCAACATTTGAAGAAGTGTCCGATCCTCGCGGCAACGCAAACGTAGTGATCGGTGAAGAGAACCCGGAAGAGTCGCTCAAAAACTTCTCTGTCGTATTCAGCCGTTACGGGACTTCGGACACTGCAGAGGGCATGATCGGTGTCATGGCACCTACCCGCATGGAATACGAAACGGCTATCCCAGCCGTTCGATACATGGCGAATCATCTCGATCAGATGACGATGATGTTCTACGGCGGCTAGTTCGCACTACACTCGGTTTTGCACGCGGGTCGCACGCGGGAATTCGATATTCGTCGTACTTGGGTCCATACCCACATTCGGTTTAGCCGCTTCTCAGGTTTATAATTGATTCGTTCGTGCGCGTCGTCGCGTCGAACTAAAACAGTGAACCTAAACAGACTTTCGCTCCGGGGTTAGTGCCGCTTTCTATGACAACCAGCAAACGTGATTATTACGAAGTCCTCGGTGTAGCACGAGACGCCACGCCTGAAGATCTCAAAAAGGCGTTTCGTAAGCAGGCGCTCAAATTTCACCCCGACCGCAATAAAGAGGCCGATGCCAGCGACCGCTTCAAAGAGGTCAACGAGGCCTATCAGGTCCTAAGTGATCCGAAGCGAAAAGCGCAGTACGACCAGTTCGGACACGAAGGTGTTAACGGTCAGGGCGGACGAGGCTTCGATGGTTTCGAAGGTTTTGGCGGATTCGGCGATATTTTCGATTCGTTCTTTGGCGGATCAACTCGCCAGGGCTCAGGTCGTGGTGCCGATCTCGAGTTCCAGATAAATGTTTCATTCAAGGAAGCCGCATTCGGTGTTCCTCGCGAACTTGAAATGAACCGCATGGAGCGTTGTGATCACTGTCACGGAAATCGTGCCGAACCCGGTACCGATGTTGTTGAATGTTCAACTTGTCACGGTGAAGGAAAAGTACGCCGAACACAGCGTACATTCTTCGGCCAGTTCCAACAGGTCACAGCCTGCCCAACGTGTCAGGGTGAAGGTCAGCAGGTAAAAACTGCTTGCACTAAGTGTTCAGGCCGTGGAACCGAACGAAAATCTCGCAAGATTGAAGTTCAGATTCCGCCGGGTGTTGAACATGGAACAAAACTTCTGATTCACGGTGAAGGTGAATCGGGCGGCAATGGCAACCAAAGTGGTGATCTTTACGTTCATATCGGTGTTGAACGCGACAGAGTGTTCAAACGACGTGGCAACGATGTAATCATGACTGCCGAAGTGAACATGGCTATGGCCGCTCTCGGTGGAATCATCAATGTTGAGACACTCAAAGACGCGGTTGATA
>JABIHL010000144.1 GCA_018649665.1 Chloroflexota bacterium
CGACTGTCGCATGTGGACGTCACACATAAGCATAATGTCGGGGCCGACTCGCTTACGAACTGCACTGGCGATTTCGGCGACGCCCTCGGCATCAAGAAGCAGGTGAAGTTTGAGCGCTCGGTAGCCGTAGCCAACGTGCTCTTCTGCCAAATCGGCTACTTTTTCAGGATCGGTTCCGCCAATACCGGCATATAGCTTTATCTTGTCGCGGTAGCGTCCGCCAGCGAGTTTGTGCACGGGCTTACCCGTTGCCTTGCCCACGATGTCCCAGAGCGCAATATCGGTGCCGCCGATGGCGTCTACGTAGAAGCCGGTTGGGTGCCCTCTTTCACGCATGGCGCCGTAATTACGGGTCCAAATAGCTTCGATATCGAATGGATCACGCCCCGTGATTAACGGGCGCACAAGATCTTCGACTATTGCTTGCGTGGTTCGCGGTGAAACAGGCGATTGCGCCTCGCCCCAACCGACGATCCCGGTATCAGTCTCGATCTTGATCACAGTGGTCTCGTGATGCTTCGAGTAGATCGACGTGAAAGCGTTCTGGTCGACGAAGTAGTCGCCGAAATCGATCACATCGGGTCGATCGTTTCCTTCGGCATCATCGCCGTGCGGAATGCGTACAGGGAAGGCGGTAATTTCTTTGATCTTCAATTCGTTCGAGAATCTTTCGAGGGGCTAATTTCGTGATGGGTAACGTGATTCACAGGCGATCTAATCAGTCTGCATTTTTTCCGGGACCATCATCTCGAAAAATTCAATGTAATTGCTGATCACATGTTCTCGAATTTGGGCACCGAAAACTGATGCTTCTGGTACCGACCGGTCACCTTCACGGTAAGGAGAATCGATTGTCGCGTCGGTCCACTGCATGTACACGCGATTAGTATCGCCAGGCAGCGTGCCCCCATTGAAGTAAATCGTCACCTTTGATCGCTGACCGGCAGCGGTGTAGGCATCGCCCTGTTGCTGCATAAGACTCGCTACTTTTCGAGCCATACCGGGTTTTACGTCGTACACACGTCGAATTACGTACATGCTTTTCTCCTTGAAATACTGGGATATTTATCTCAAAACCAACTAACCGAAGCAGTAATTTTGAGACTGAACTTCGACAAAGTACATCGTGAACCAGTAGTGAGTAAATGGTCGCACACCGGTTTCACTGTAATTTCACGGCGTTCCTACAAAATTCGGAGATATCATTAGAAGGTTGTCGCCAAACAATATTGCGCGAACAAAATACTTGTTCGACTGGAGCAGTGAATGAAGATCGGCGCCCCACGGGAGTCAGATCCCAATGAGAACCGCGTGGCACTAGTGCCAGAGACGGTCGAACGACTCGTCAAAGCGGGTCATGAGATATTTATTGAGGAAGGTGCGGGCACTAACGCCGGCTTCCCCGATTCCGCTTACGCCGAGGCAGGTGCAAAAACTGCCTCAGCAAGCGATATGGCAGCAGATGTCGACATTTTCGTCCACGTCCAACCCCCCACATCAGATGAAGTAGCCGCTCTCAAAAAGGGCAGCATCGTCGTTTGCATGTTGAATGCACGAACGAACCCCACGGGTGTTTCGGCTCTGGCATCAGCAGGTGCGACAGCGTTAGCGATGGAGCTTGTTCCACGAATCGCTCGTGCACAACGCATGGACGTTCTTTCATCGCAGGCTTCTATCGCCGGGTACAAGGCAGCACTTCTCGCAGCCAACTCACTTGGTAAATACTTGCCAATGATGATGACCGCCGCAGGCACTATCCCACCTGCAAAGATTCTGGTTCTGGGAGCCGGTGTTGCCGGGCTTCAAGCAATCGCAACAGGACGCCGATTGGGCGCGGTTGTTGAAGCGTTTGACGTTCGAGCCGCAGCTGGCGAGCAGGTCGAGAGTCTAGGAGCAAAGTTCATCCAGCCGCCTGCAGCCGAAGACGCTGAAGGGGCTGGCGGTTATGCCAGAGCGCAGACCGAAGAAGAACAAGCAGCCCAGCGTGAGTTCTTGAAAGAGCACATTGCTGAAGCCGATGCCGTTATTACAACCGCAGCAATTCCGGGTCGCCCTGCCCCACTTCTGATGACAGAAGACATGGTGGATGTGATGCAGCCGGGTAGCGTGGTGATCGACCTTGCCGCTGAATCGGGCGGAAACGTCGCTGGTACGGTTGCCGGAGAAATTATCAATAAGAACGGCGTATCGATCAACGGACCTGTAAATGTTCCGAGTTCAATGCCGTTCGATGCGAGCCAGCTTTATTCGAGGAACGTCATGGCGCTCTTCGACCTGATTATCGACAGGAAAGAAGGCACGCTCACCCTCGATTTCGAGGATGAAGTTATCGATTCCATGTGTGTCGCTCACGAAGGTGAAGCTCGACACGAGTTGGGTGAATAGCGAAATGAAATCGTTATTTCGATACTCAACCACACAAAGGAGCTTCTAAGTAAATGACTGATACACAGATGCTGATAACAGCACTGACAGTTTTCGTGCTTGCGATTTTCATCGGGTACGAAGTAATTACCAAAGTGCCGCCAACGCTACACACCCCGCTTATGTCGGGTTCGAATGCCATCTCGGGCATCGTGATCGTCGGAGCATTGCTGGTGGCTGGTCAGGCTGAAGGGCTTACCGGACAGATCCTCGGTGCAATTGCCGTCGGACTCGCCATGATCAACGTGATCGGTGGCTTCATGGTTACCGACCGCATGTTGAAAATGTTCAAGAGAAGTGGTGACAAGTAATGGACACCACTGCACTTCTAAATATGGATGCCACTAATCTGGCGTACATCCTGTCGGCAATCCTCTTCATTGTTGGATTGAAGCGACTTGGTTCTCCCGCTACCGCACGTAGCGGTAACCGCCTGAGTTCATTAGCGATGTTGGTCGCAGTACTGGCAACGGTACTGGGTAACGATCTGATGTCGTGGGAATGGATTATCGGCGGAGTTCTTGTTGGTTCCGCTATTGGTGCGTACTCGGCGAGAAAAATAGAGATGACCAATATGCCGCAGCTCGTTGCGGTGTTCAACGGTTTCGGTGGTGCGGCTTCGGCTGTGGTTGCTGCGGCCGAGTTGATTCGCTTGGTCGACGCTGACAAGGGAATTAGTGAAGACGTTTCGATCACGATCATGGCTTCGGTCATTATTGGTGGTGTAACGCTCACTGGTAGCTTTATTGCTTACGGAAAACTTCAGGGCATCATCTCAACAAGGCCGTTGCTTCTACCGATTCGAAACGTGATC
>JABIHL010000145.1 GCA_018649665.1 Chloroflexota bacterium
ACCAACGCTGTCGGTATTCCCTTCCGGATGGAAGGGCTAGGGTAGGAGAATTGCAGCTAGCGACCAAGTCATCCGATGACGCCCGGAGCAGATATTCCCTTCCGGATGGAAGGGTTAGGGTAGGAGACTTGCAGCTAGCGACCAAGTCATCCGATGACGCCCGGAACAGATATTCCCTTCCAGACGGAAGGGTTAGGCGGCGTTGTTGGCGGCCGATTCTTGTTCGGTTAGTTTGACCATTTTTTGGCGTCGGGCAAGAATCATGGCTTCGGCTTTGTCGGCCTCTGACTTTTCTTCGTCTACCTGTGGTGTGTTGGTGCCTGTTTCTGGCGTAGCTGCGGAGAGTTTTGGCAGCGTGATTCGGAATGTTGATCCGATGCCGATTGTGCTTTCGAGTGAGACGTTTCCGCCGTGCATAGAGACGACTCGTTTTACGAGTGCGAGTCCAAGCCCAGTGCCTGGCACTTCCCAGTTTTCTTCGGTTCGAGATCGGAAGAAGGCTTCGAATATTTGTTCTTGATCTGCTTTTGAGATTCCGTAGCCTGTGTCGTTGATAGTGATTTCTGCATCGCCATTATTCAACAATGTTTCGATCGTGATGGTGGCGTCGGCAGGCGAGTATTTCACTGCGTTTTCGATGAGGTTGGAGATTACTTGTGTGACTTTTTGCTTGTCGCCAACGATAGGGATTTTCTCGTTACTGATTGAAACGATGTGCTGGTCTTTGGCTATTGCAAGGGGTTCTAGGCTTTCGACGAGTTCCTGTGCCACTTCGCTTAGATCGAAATCGGTTTTGGTGAGCGTGAACTCTGGGCTTTCGATTTTCGAGATGTCTAAGAGATCGGAAATAAGGCGACTGAGGTGTGCGGAGTTGCGTTTTACGACTCCGAGTTGGCGAACCTGTTTTTCTGAGAGGTTGCCGGTGCGATTTCGTTCAAGTAGATCGGTATATGCAGAGATAGATGTTAGTGGCGTGCGAAGTTCGTGGGAGACCATTGCGAGGAATGAGCTTTTCGCTTCGTTTACACGCTGGAGTTCGACACTTTTGGCTTCTAGGAGTGATTGCTTCTCACGTGATTCAGCGAGCTCCAGCGCTTGTTCGTGTGACATTGCGTTCTAGATCGCCGGGGTGACCTGTGCGGCGACTTGAGCTACCAAGCTGAGGTCGTTGTCGGTGTAGGCGTTCTCTTCTCGGTTCATCATCGTTAGGAAGCCGATGTGTCCGGATGCTTGTGTGCCTAGGGGGACTTCGATTAGAGAGTTTAGGCCTGCTGCCTTCATTGCTTGCCCGAGTTTGCCTCGGGGACGAGCGCCGAGGGAACGACCTGACCATGTGTCGGTTTTTTCGGATTGCTTTGTGGTGCGCTGGGGAGCGTCGAGTTCAACGCCGATGGAGAATGCTTGCCACTGTTGTTCGTCGTCTGTTTGGACACTGGAGAGGGTGAGATGGTCGTACATGACGAGTACGGCGAGTTCGTCGGATACTCGTTGGAATACGCGTTGTAGTTCGAGGTCTTCACTGACAGCGACGGAGATGGCGGCGAGGGATCGTTTGATTTCGGCTTCTTTTTGTTGTCGACCGTACATTCGTGCGGATTGGAGCGCGCCGGCGAGCTGGTTGGCGACGCGAGTGAGCATTTCGACGTCTTCAGGTGCGTATGCCTGGTCGGATTCGGAGCGGATGGTGAGCGTTCCAACGACTTGACTGAGCATTGTCATTGGGACTGTGATGAGGGAGCCCCATCGGGTCGAATCGAGTTGGTTAGATGGGTAGTGCTTCTTTAGGTCGTCGAGTTCTTTGCCTGCTGCCACGAGTGGGAGCATTTCGAGCGCGACGCTTTCCTCTATCGAACCTGAGTATGCGAATCGTTCGTTGATGGGGTGAGCGTGATCGTTACGGTTCCATGAGAGGCGGAGTGCTCCGCCGGTGACGGAGCGGTCGATCGAGGCGATTTCGAGAGAGTCGAAGTCGATGCGTTGCGATAGCTCTTCGGCGATGGGGCTGATGGCGGCCGAGAATTCGACTACGGAGCTTGCTTCCCTGGCTACGCTTGCGAGTAGTTGTCGTTCATCGGATTCACGTTGTAGATCGGCGTGAAGTTGGAGATTCGAGATTGTTCCGGCTACTTGGCCTGATGCTTGTCCAAGGAGGTCGATATCGTCATAGGAGAAGGCGTCGGGTCGTGAACTGGCGAGTATTAGTGCGCCGATTCGAGTGGATCCTGCCATGAGCGGTACGATTACGATCGCTTCGGTGTTCGATTGCTTCCAGCCCAGTGGTGCGAGGTCGCCGGTGACAATATCTTCAATTTCGTTTGTTGTTACGAGAACTGGGGCGTGAGTTTCGAATGCGTCGAGTAGTGCGTTGGATTCGAAGTTGATGTTTGCTTGCGCGTCGTTTGACGCGGACGGGACGGCGTGGATGATGCGGTAGTCGTTGGATCCGTCGTGTGTGGCACAGATGGCGACACGTTCAGTTGGGACTGATCGCATTACTGCCATTGAGAATTGTTCACATACGGACTGAATGTCGAGTGTGGAGCTGACGATTCGTCCGATGTCGGTGAGTAGTTCTCGAACAGCGGTGTTGGTGTCTTGCTCGGCCTCTTCAGATTCGTATTCGAGGCTTTCGACCATTGCCAGATAGGCTTCTTGCCCTCCGACGTTGGCTGGACCTAGGAATACGTCGACGGGGTTTACTGCGCCGGATGCCGTTTCGGCTGCGAGGTTGAGTGTTAGGCCGCCGGGCGTGGGGGGCCAGACGTACGCGGGTACGAGGAAGTCGGCTGTTTTACCTACTAGATCGTCGCTTGAGTATCCGAATTCATCTTCACCGGAGGTGTTGATGGCGAGAACGGTTCGGTCGTGAGAGATGATGAGCGCGGCTACTGGCAGCGCTTCGATCCATGTCCAGTCGACTTGGGTGTTCGACTGTTCGCTTGTTTTGCTGTGCTGGGGATCGTTCATTCGTTCAAGATTGTCGCAGGCGGTTAGGACTGTACGGATCAAAAGGTAGTTCTATGGTCCTACGTTCGGGGCGCAGTTTCGTAAGTGTTGTTTGCTGGGTGCCGATATATTTGATGTTGTCTTGATACTGCGGGGTTTGTGACTGTGTATACCAACATTCGAAATGGGGTATTACTCGTAGCCGGTGGATGCATATCCGTGACATGGTCGAGTGGTAACGCGGGCTCAAAGTACTTTCTGACTGGCTGATTGCGGTTGGTATTGGTACGCCTCAAATCATTTAGTGCGAACAGCGGGAAACCGACAATCATGCGTGATCCTCGAATCGATGAGATTCTAGAGCGAATTGATGAGACCGACTCGGGCGGTAAGGCAACTCGCGTTGCTGATATGGCTCGGCAGGTTAAGGATTACCTTGTAGAGATTGAAAAACTTCGTTCAGAGGTTGAGATCGCTACGAGGCAGGTTGTGTATCTGACTGGGCGTGAGCAGTCGATGCGGCAGTCGGGTTCGGCTACACAAACTTCTGGTGCGAATGCGTTGGCTCCTCGTGTTGACGAGATTGAGCAGGATTTCGGGTATCAGCGAGAGCGGCTCGAGACGGTTTCGGCGAATTTGAAGGCCCGGCAGGGCATGGTAAAGAATACGCAGCAGCTGATTTCGGCCCGGATTGGTTCGGTTCAGCAGATTTTAGATACGTATTCGGGTTCGTCGGATGAAGATCTTACGTCGAGCGATGCGGTTGCTGGTACGGCTGCTGGTGCTGCTTCTACTTCTACGGGTAAGACGAAGAAGGTAATTCGTCGTCGGCGCGTTGTGCGGCGGAGGCGTTAGTCGCGGTCGTCATCGGATGACTCGGCTCCGCGTCGCAGTAGCGTTAGGCTCCATCGTCGTCGAACGACTCAGTCACGCGTCGCAGGGGCGTTATAGCTCCGGGCGTCGTCGGACGACTTGGTCGCTAGCTGTAATCTACCCATCCCTTAACCCCTTCCCGAAGGAAGGGGGACCGAGCAGGTTGTTGACCTTTGGGCGATATGGCGTTAGGTCGCGGTCGTCATCTAATGACTCGGCTCCAAGCTGCAATTCTCCTGCCCTAGCCCTTCCGTCTGGAAGGGAATATC
>JABIHL010000146.1 GCA_018649665.1 Chloroflexota bacterium
CTTTTTCGCCCGCTTGGTGTCTTTATGGTGTCAATCACAGAGAAGCCCTCACATCTCTGTGAGGGCTTCTGAGTTCAGCTTGAACTGGAGCGGGAGACGAGGATCGAACTCGCGACCCTTTGCTTGGGAAGCAAATGCTCTGCCACTGAGCTAGTCCCGCTCGCGACGGACGACAGGACCGACGTCAACCAATCCCCGCCCCACCTACTGATTATTCGCGCCTGCCCTCAGATCGGCCAGCACCTCTTGGATCTCGTCGTATCGCACGGCACGATTGTCTGAACTAATCACAGTGCTTTTCTGGATGATCGTCCCGATTAAATCGCCGTCTATATCGAACAGTCCACCACCGCTCATACCGTTCGTAGCCTCGGCGTTAAAGCCGAACGTCGAAACATCGCCCGGCACGACGTTCCACCATGTTGAAATGTGACCAAAGCTGGTCATTGGAACCGTGTTCGAAACCGGTGTTACGTACCCGATTGCAATGACCGGACTTCCGATTAACCCGTTCGACGTCCACTCAGTTCCATCCCAGGTCGAACCTTCTGAAATCTCAGCTATCGACTCTCCCCCTGTTGATGAAAACGTCAGCAACGCCAAGTCGCGAGTTTTGTCCCAACCTTTGACGACTGCGTTGACCAAACCAACTCCAGGTATCGAAGCCTGAACAAGAGATTTACCAGTAATTACGTGCTCGGCGGTTAGCAATTCGCCAGCACCGATCACCACTGCCGACCCCGTCGCTTCGCCTGCATCGATCCAAACGACGTGATCTTTGATGCTCGCTTCGTCGAGGAACAGTTCGTGGTAATCGCCACCACTGACTCCTGCAGGGCCGATCGGACCGGCGATACCAGCGTCACCAGCCTGCCCTTTGGGTCCTATTGCCCCTTTCTCGCCAGCAGGCCCGGTTTCACCTTGTGGGCCTGTCTCTCCGATGACGCCTGCTTCGCCTTGAGGTCCATCGGGACCGATTTCGCCCTGAGGACCAATAGGACCAGTCGATCCCTCAGGCCCGGTAAGACCAGTTGCACCAGCAGGACCAGCAATTCCTTGACCACCTTGTGGACCAGGGTTGCCTTGAATTCCCGCGGGACCAACCGCCCCCTGACACGCGACAAGACCTACAAAAACTGTGAGAACGAGAGCCACTGAAATAAGGAGTTTCATAGTGTTCCTAAATTGCCAAAAATATGCCCTCATAACGTAACACCGCGAACATTACGATGATGCTTGCTTCAGATGATCGCAGCGTCGTTCAAGACATTCGACTCATGTTTACTTACGCTCGTACCCCACTCGATGGGTTCCTGCCCTAAAATCGTCCGATGCCTAAAAATACGAACTTATTCTGGGTCGATCTCGAAATGACAGGACTCGGCGACGAGCAAGTCATTGTCGAAATCGCCTCGCTTGTGACCGACGCCGATCTCAACGTTCTCGCCGAAGGGCCAGAACTCGCCATTCACCGAACGCCTGAAGAGATGGCTCGAATGGAAGATTGGCCTGCGAAGCAGCACAAAAAGTCTGGACTTCTCGACCGAATCGAGGCTTCAGAAATAGATATCGCAGAAGCCGAACGCCAAACGCTAGAGTTTTTGAAGAAATGGACCGAAAAGGGCAAAGCACCACTTTGCGGAAATTCCATATGGGTCGACCGTCGGTTCCTGCACAAAGAAATGCCGACTCTCGAAGACTACCTTCACTACCGAATGGTCGATGTGTCGTCATTCAAAGAGGTTGTTGAACGGTGGTACCCGAAAACGCTGCGCCCACCTTCCAAGAAGGGCACGCATCTAGCGATGAACGACGTCAAAGAAAGCGTCGAAGAATTGAAGTGGTACCGAGAGAACGTGTTTAAAGGCACGGACTAAGAGAAATCAACCTTCCGTTTCGCCTCTTATTCCATCGGGCGAGCGCCGAATTACCAACGGGATTATCACGCCTTAAGTTCGAATTAGTTACTTCGTGACCGCATACTCCGCTCAGTACTCAGGAAAACCCAGCGGGGTTCACAATGCCCATGATCGTACCGACAACGTCCACAAAGGACTGGCAACGGCTTGCTCGTAGCCATGGGAAGGTGTGGCGACGCGGGTTCAGGATTATGAGCCTAGCCAACCACTGGCAAGGTGCTCCTGGCTTTCCTGCGGATGTGGAGCGGATGTTCAAGTCGGCCCGCAACACAGCAGTCAACGATGCCGAGATTTTACTGAGTACTCCCGAGTACGAAACACAACTTCCTGCCAACGGCGGGCCTGCATTCGCCGATCTGTTCGTACTAGCAAAGTCCAGTTCTGGGCTAATGACAATGGTTGTTGAAAGCAGGGTCAACGAACCATTCGATTCTCCTTTCAACGCATTGCGGTGGAGGCAGGGCGACGTGATCGATGATCGAACGAGTTTGGCGGGACTGTCAGACATCCTTGAAATTACGGTCGGTGATGCCTCATCTACTCGGTATCAACTGTTAAACAGAACAGCATCAGTGCTGATCGAAGCAGAGAGATACTCGGCGACTACCGCAGTCATGCTGGTGCATTCATTCAGCGCTGATGGAGATTTATTTGAGGACTACGAGGCGTTCGGTGCTGCAATGGGTGTTTCTGTTGAGCGCGGACAGCTTATGGATGTAGGCATCCGGTTTGGTCACCGACTACTACTCGGTTGGCTTACAAGTCCGGTGACGCAAGAGCCGCAGTAAGGCTCTTAATTTGCCCTACAACTTTCGACATCTGCAGCAACTGCAACCGGCAAGTAATCCTTATAGCCGAATAACTGCTCTCAATAGAGAATATTCGCTTCCATCCGCTCCCTACTGAACCGAATAACCGCCATCAATCGGAATCGATACGCCTGAAACAAACTGCGAGGCGTCTGATGCGAGGAATATCGCTGTTCCTGCCAAGTCCTGCGGCTGACCCCAACGTCCTGCCGGTGTACGACCTTCGATAGCCGCATACCGATCTGGAAATAGTCGACCAAATTCGTCGGTCATCTCGGTCACAATCCAACCCGGCAGAATTGCATTTATCTGAACGTTGTACTTGGCGTAAGCGATAGCGCAGCTCTTTGTGTACTGCACAACCCCTCCTTTGCTCGCAGCGTAAGCGGGAGCGTACGGTGAACCAAATATCGACATCATGGAGCCAATGTTGATGATCTTACCGCCGCCACGAGTCTTCATCAGCGGGAACGCCAGCGATGTGACGCTGTGCATGCTCGTCAGGTTGGTGTCGATGACATCTTGCCAATCTTCTTCTGAGAGAAGGTGAGGTTCGTCAGCACGTTTGTTTGTCCCAGCGTTGTTTACCACGATGTCCAACCCGCCAAACTTCTCGACAGTCGCATCAAGAGCAGCCTGAATTGATTTTCTATCCGTCACATCACACTGAACAGCGAGAACTTTGTCGCCACCGCCAGCAGCGGCTATTTCAGCAACTGCGGCATCGAGCTTCGAAACTGTTCGAGCAGCCAACACAACCGAAGCACCCTGATCGACAAAACCTTTCGCCATACCCAAACCAATTCCGCCGTTGCCACCAGTTACGAACGCTACTTTGCCATCTAAATTGAACATGCTAATTTTCCTTTTCTGCCGGGCGTGCCTTCGCACTTGGGCAGATATCTACCCTCCCTCTAGCTCCCTCCCGAAGGAGGGAGAACCGTCGAAGCGCCCATCGTAAGTCAAACAACTTAGGAGGGAGAGTCCGCCTCGGATGCCCGGAGCAACGCACGGATTATCTCAGACACTTTTGATACTTGCTCTTCACAACACTGGATAACCAACCCTCCATTTTTGGTAATAGAATTCCGGACGGTCAGTATCAATCTACTTTCATCAGCCTTATCGCAATCACCGGCATTTCATCAAAATGTCGACGCCACGTAGAAAACTATGCAATCTCTCCCGAATCCCAATGGCATGCCCGAAGCCCTCGAAGGCGTACGCGTTCTCGATTGTTCACAGATCCTCGCAGGCCCGTTCTGCAGCATGCTGCTCGCCGACATGGGCGCCGATGTGATCAAGATCGAAAAGCCGAACGGCGGAGACGACACCCGCCGTATGGGACCTCCATTTATCGATACTGAATCGGCTGCCTTTCTAGCGATGAACCGCAACAAACGCAGCATGGTGCTCAACTTCAAAGAGCCAGCGGGCGTCGAGGCGATGAAGAAGCTCGTCAAAGATGCTGACATCGTTATAGAAAACTACCGCACTGGCGTGATGGAACGACTCGGACTCGGCTACGAAGACCTAAAAGCCATCAACCCCGGAATCATCTACTGCTCGGTCTCCGGGTTCGGTCGCACGGGTCCTTACGCCAAACGTGGCGGCTACGATCTGATTGCGCAAGGAATGAGCGGAATCATGAGCTTCACCGGCGTTCCGGGCACTCCACCTGTGAAGGCAGGTGTGCCGATTGCCGATATGAACGCAGGAATGTTTTCCGTTTACGGCATCCTCACCGCCTATATCAACAAACTGAAAACGGGCAACGGCCAGTATCTCGAAATATCACTCCTCGAAGCAGCCCTCGCCTACACCGTTTGGGAGTCTGCCGGTTACTTTGCTACTGGTGAAGTGGCGGGTCCGCTCGGATCATCCCATCGCAATTCAGCGCCTTATCAAGCTCTAGAAACCAGCGATGGGCACATCATTGTCGGCGCACCGAACCAGCCGAACTGGGAACGACTTGCAAAAGCGTTTGGCTGCGAAGAGCTCATCGCACGCGAAGAGTACAAAGACAACGCAGGTCGATTGGTTAATCGCGCCAAACTTGAAGAGGAACTGCAGTTAAGGACGACGACCAAAACCACAGACGAGTGGCTGGTTATTCTCGAAGAAGCAGGCGTTCCTGCGGGTCCGATTTTGAACATGGAGCAAATATGGGCCGATCCGCAAGTACAAGATCGAGGCATGGAAGCCGTTCTTGAACACCCAACTGCAGGCACTACTAAGAACATCGGTGTCGCTGCGAAGTTATACGGAACACCCGGCAGAATTTCCGAACCCGCACCACTGCTCGGCCAGCACACCCGTGAAGTATTGACCGACGCGGGTTATTCCGAGGAAGAAATAGCGAATCTAGTCGAGTCGGGCGCGGCTGTAACTAACGATATTTAGCCGGACACTTCTGAAAATGATCGGCTATCGTACCCCTACCGATTATCGAATGCGGCTCGCAAATAGTTCACGAGGTGCCACATCTCGTCCTCCGATAAAACACCGTCTTGTCCCGGCATCCCAGACGCAGCGATCCCATCTCGAATGAACTCGTACAGGATCGTGTCGCTGTGAAGAGGCACGTGAACGATCAAGTCTGCTGGCGGCTTCGGCAATCCCGCTCCTGATAGCCCATCACCTAGCCCGGCGACTCCGTGACAAGCAACGCAAGCAGTGGCGTAAACCGGCTCGCCAAGTGCAACCGATTCAGCAGTTGGAGGGAACGGATTACGAATGGTTTCCGGCAAGCCAACCCGTAACACCTGTACGTTCAGTACAAACAATAATCCAAGCACGGCTACGACAACCCCCGGTGCCATAAGACCTTTTTGTGCGCCAGCAGCTCCGAAAATCTTCGGCGCAACTTTGCCACGCATACCGAGCACAACGACTAATCCTCCGATGATTAGAAGCTGCAATCCGAACAGCAAGTTCGCCCTTTCGTTGTCGGGTTTTATCGTGCCGGCAGCCGTTGCAACCGACTGAGCATTGAAGCGGAACGCGGTACGTGAATCGAACGCATCGGGTCGCTGGACAACAACTTCAGCCTGATATTCGCCAGCGATATTAAGGCGAGTGTCGTTGAGACGCCAAATACCGGCACCGGTATCTTTCAGCGACACGAGAGGTTCACCGAGATCGTCATCGACGAACTTGAGCCGCACCCGCACATCTACGGCGTTATCGATCATCTCACCGTTCGGCTTGGTCAACCTAACTATCACATCGTTAGATCCGACTTCGGCAGGATTGATCTTGATATCAAATTCCGTTCCTTCTGCCTGATCCTGATAAGTCACTTTATCTTCAGACCCAATTCCAGTTCGACCCGCGTACTGTCGAGCAGGCTCTAAGCTTGCCAGCCAACCAACCGCAGCAAAAATCAGCACTGCGATAGCCGCCTCGATAACCAACGATCGACCAAGACGACGTTCTCCACCAATTCCTAAACTCTTGGCTAGCTTGAATCCGTTGTAAGCGGCGAATCCGAACAACGGAACGATTAGCGCCAACTTCCCAACCAAGAACCAGCCGTACGGAGTAGACACCGCGGCAGGAATTGTGACCTGCATGTAGCTAGAGAAAATTCCGGTAGTAACCAAAATTCCGGCACTCAACAAGCCGAGCACAGTGAATCTGGAGATCGTTGAATCGAGTAAATCGGAAACGTCCGAACTACCCAACTGCCTGATGAAAACAGGAACGGCGATTGCAAGATAAATCACGCCACCGAGCCAGACCATCGACGACACTAGGTGAACGAAGTCGGTAACGATAGCGAAGATTTTTATCTCAGACGGCGAAGCGGCGTTATGGCTGCTTGTGGCGACTAATCCGAGAAAAACCAACCCTAGAACTGCTGCCGCCTGAGCAAATATCGAATCTCCGAGAAGCGAACCTTCCTGATCGTACTGCTCGACCGATTCGTCTTCCTCGTTCTCGTCGTCAGCGGCAGCCGATCGCTTGGCGACGAAATACAAAATACCGATCCCAATAACTGCGATCAGACGATACGTCCACAGCCGCCCCCATCCACTTTCCAACGCAATCGATTTAAGAACATCTGGGTCAGGAGCAAACGCCGAGTTGCCCGATAAAACGCTGGCTTGCTGAAGCAGTTGCCCAAGCATTGCGAGAATCAACACTGCAAGCGAAATAGTTGCGACTCTCGACCATGCCTTAGACGCAGCTACCCCTGCAACTTGCCAACTATCCTTTGACGACAAGCCGTAGACAACAGGGACACCGATAATCAATTCAAACGCTAGCCCACCAATGACGATTGCGGCACTGACAAATACAAGCCAGCGTAGCCAGGGATCGGCGACTGTCTGCAACAACGGCTGCTCAACTGCATCTATCTGTGCACCAGCAGAAAGCGGTTCGCCAACAGCGAACACGAACGACCCGATGACTTTGTGTCCGTCGACCGATGAAAGGTTCTTCCAAATGACGGTGTAAGTGCCGTTAGGAAGTTCGGGTAGACCAACCGACATCGCTGAAGGCTCCGACGGATCACGGGCCGAATCATCAAGATCAACTCGCTCGGCAGCCGAGTTCAGTACGGTCACAACGCTGAACGACTCTTCTATCGGCTCGCTGTACCAAATAACCACACGGTTAGGCGAAGTTTCGAGCTCGCTATTTGGCGAAGGTATCGAATTGATCTGGTTGGCGTGCGCATCTACGCTCTCGCTCGGATAAACGAACAAAACGAACATCGATACGAGGGCGACCAGACCAAGAAATGATCGAAAAACCAGCGAGTTATTTTCAAGCAATCGACTCAACGCTTACGTCGCACCTTCCTCTTTTTCCGTCGTTCTTCCTTGCCTTTACTAGCCTTCCATGAAAGGAATCCTAGTGCAATTAAAAGCACACCGATCCCGCCAAAAATAATCGCCTCGTCGTACGACCCTCCAGCTCCATGGAGCAGCGGTAAACGAGCCATTTCGATCGGGATCGGTGTCATTTCAATCTCCTAGCGGTGAACTACGCTTTTTTTCCCGAACGCTGGAATGCTAATCCACCCAGTACTAATCCAATAAGACCTAGAATCAATGCGACAACCGCCAACGTGTTCGCGCTTGAGGCCGAATCCGCGGCATCTGAAGCATCTGTTCCGGCAGTGTTCGCAGCCTCCATAGCGCCGCGTGCAGCGTTCTCGGTCTCTCGAGGCGCTGCCAACTGCACCGGGAATTGAATCTCAGTAGCAGCTGTAACTTCGTCGAACGTCGTATTACTCGATTCGAAGCTCTCGTCGATTGCCTGACCTTCAATATCACCGAAGAATCGGAAGTTGTATGCACCGGGTGATGTCGGAATGAACTCCGACTTATACTGTCCCGGCGAGTTCCAAGCTTCTTTGAGATCCATTACTTGCGATACCGATGATGCAACGTGGGTTACATCAACTTGAAGCGTTGTGAGACCGGTAACAACATTCAATGCAGCAGGGGCGCCAGCTTCTGGAGTCACCTCACCAAGAGGGCCACTCATTACGACCGTTGGCTCGGTCATGTGGCTCTCGAATTTGACCGTCGTACCTGCCTGAATCATCAACATTGCTGGCACGAATCCGTTTTCGTGAATCTCAACGACAACTTCCGTCGCTGCCGGATTGTCGGGACCAATCATGATCGAACCTTGATTTTCAATTGGGTGCGCATGGAACGGAACGGTTAGACCCTCGAATTCGTGACCGAAGGTGAATCCGTAGTCAGCACCAGCGGCTAATTCATCGACGAACACTCCACCATGCGAAACGAGATCGATTTCTACAGCCATCCCGTCGTCCATAGACATATCCATGCCATCGTCGTGGGCGTGATCGTCTTCTTCAACGATTAGCGACGTCACCCGCAGTGAAACCCCATTCAGCATTCCTTCGACAGCCGGTTCGTTTATGAATCCTACGACGAAGTTGTAATCGCCAACGTCTCGCCCCTCATGAGCGAGTACAGTGCCGGTTCCGAGCACCGCGAAAAGAACAGTAAGTAAAAGTGCGCCGCGTGTGCGCCAAGAAAACACAGACATATATAACTCCCAACTATGAATCAATCTCAAATGAGTCGATTCGAATAAACCAAAAATTGCGTTGTTACACGCGTCGGGGTGGTCTATTCAGCGGAGTGATCGATTCATTGTCGGGGACAGTCAATTCTCCGGCCTGCATATCAATCATGTGCGTGTTGAAATTCGGCACTAGCAACTCGAGAGTCGCTCCGACCAGCGTTAGCGGGCCATAAGACCCCGTAACGGACGTGCTGGTGATAGACAAGCCATCACCGATGGATTCACCGGATGAGTGATCGTGGATAGCCAGTGAATGATCGTGGATATTCGTATCTTCTCCAACGAACACGTGAGCATGCGCAGGTGAACGATCAGCGTAGTGGTGGTCCATCGCCGGCCCCAAAACTGGCACCAATAACCCCAGCACCATTGCAAACGGTACAAGACTCATCCCAAACGAGAAAAACGTTCGTCCGAATCTATGTTTAGTTCGTATCGCCAAAAACCTTCAGCCCATTTAGTCGTTACGATGGCGCTTCACGCACTCATCAGTGTACCGATTCGACTACCTAAGCATGTACGCTCTGTGTGCGCCCGAGCAACTACGCTGCATAAATATAAGGTGAGGATTCGAAGACGTGCCTAATCGAACTGGCGGCGAGATAGTAAGAGACAAACTACTCGCCGAAAAAGTGCCGTTTTTGGTCGGCATTCCCGGCCATGGCATAGTCGCCATGCTCGATTCATTTATTACGGTTCAAGATCAGATAAAGATCCTTCAGGTTCGTCACGAACAGAGCGCCGTTCACCTTGCCGATGGCTACTACCGCGTATCGGGCAAGCCACTCGCGGTGTTTACATCGATCGGACCTGGCGCATTGAACACCGCAGTGGGTCTTGGTGCGAGCTATGTCGACTCAACAGCCGTATTGGTTGTTTCCGGCGAAGCCCACACGTACATGGAAGGTCGTGGCGTTCTTCAAGAACTAGAACGTAAGCATCCTGCCGATATTCCTTCCGCACTCGAGCCGTTGGTTAAAGCCAGCTATCGTCCTCGATCACAGCAAGCCCTCCACGACGATCTGAATAGTGCGTTTGAGCAAATGACAACGGGTCGACCTGGTCCAGCGTTCATCAGCTTGCCAATGGACGTACAAGCTGAATCTAGTGATGTGCCAATCGCAGAGGTTACAAGCGTTAGTGAACCGGCAACGCCTTCCGAGACAGCACTGAAAGCTATCGCCGATGCCGCAACGTTACTCGCTAACGCCGAGCGACCTGTGATCGTCGCTGGAGGTGGAGTAACCCTCGCCAAAGCAGAACCGGCACTGCTCGAACTTGCCGAGCGAACGGGCGCAGCTGTCGTCACAACTCTTCAGGGCAAGGGATGCTTCCCAGAGGACCACCAGCTCTACGGCTGGCACCTCGGAACTAAGGGGACGTCTGTCGGAAATGCACTCACGACCAAAGCCGATGTGATCTTGGCGGTAGGGACACGATTCACCGACCAAGTCACATCATCGTTCCGTGCAAATACGACCATTTCCAGCAATTCGACCAAACTCATCCAGATCGATATCGACGCACGAGAGCTTGGCAAGAACTACGCTCTCGAAACCAGTATTGAATCCGACGCTAAGGTTGCACTGGAAGCTATCTACAGCGAATTGGCAGAACGGGAATACTCATCCGATTACAGCAGCACTACTTACTACTCAGAAATCCAGCGACTACGTGCTACTTGGCTCGATGAAACCGCCGAGCTTCGTGAGTCAGAGGCAGTTCCGCCAACCGTGCCAAGGTTCTACAAAGAACTTCGTGAAGTGCTCGATCGCGACGCTATAGTCGTCACTTCATCCGGTCACGCACAGGCGTGCGTTTTAGAGTTCCCGTTTTACGAACCCCGCACCAATCTAACTTCTGGCGGATTCTCAACGATGGGCTGGGCGTATCCGGCTGCGTTAGGGGCGAAGCTAGCAGCACCTGAAAAACAGGTAGTAGCGGTAATCGGCGACGGCGATTTCATGATGACGATGCAAGAGATGGCGACTGCCAAGCAGTACGGAATCAACGTAGTTGTGGTGCTACTAAACAACTACGGCTGGTACTCGATTCGCGATCTCCAGATGGCAGAATTTGGCGAAGATCGTGCAATCGCAACCGATTGGTCCGACACTAATTCGCCCGATTTCGTAGCTATCGCCAAAGGGTTCGGACTCTATTCCGAATCAGTCGATCAGCCGAACGATATCCAAGCTGCCGTCAATCGTGCACTCGAACACGATGGCCCTTCGCTCGTCGAAGTAAAAGTCGCTCGTGACTTCCCGAACTCCGGCAGCACGGTCGTTGGTTGGTGGGACGTCCCGATCCCAACCTACCTCGAAGATCGTCGTGCTAAATACGAACAAGCGCGAAAAGAGATCGAACCGCCGCCCGCATAATTTATGTAAGGCAAACTGTTAGTTGAGAGCCGTTTCGTCTTTTTCACCGGTTCGTACTCGAATTACGGTTGAAACATCCTTGACCCATATCTTGCCGTCGCCAACGACGTCGGTTCGAGCTGCTTCGATGATTGCATCGATAGTCGGCTCGACGAACGAATCGCTCACAACGATGTCGAGCTTGATCTTCGGTACGTAATCAACTCGGTATTCAACACCACGGTAAGTGTCTCGCGATCCACCCTGTGACCCAAAACCTCGTGCATCCGAGATCGTCATACCAGTCACACCAACTAGAGAAAGTGCTTCACGCACTGGTCCCAGTCGTACGGGCTGGATAACTGCTGTGATTTCTTTCATCGGGCTCCCGTCCTTTCATATTTGACCAAGGTAATTAGTCTTTTTTAGGCTATTTACCCAGAACATCAATTAGTTTTTGACCGTCAGTTCAGGCAACTCAGGGTTCGTTCCGATAAGTCGATACCCACGTTTCCTTGCTACAGAAATTCCTGGGCGACCCGCGTCCTTCAGTTTCGCTCGGAGGCGACAGATATATGTACCCACCACTCTGATGAGCAGACTTCCCTCTGTCCACATTGCACGCAACAACTCCGCACTGCCAACCACTCGCCGTGATTCCTTCATGAGAACTATCTACAACCACAAGACAGAAAACGTGTACGATTCGCCAACACCACTCGACGACATCATTTCTTCGGATCAATTACCACCATGGCAAAACGCATCAACCGCGCAATCGAACTTCTTGAACAAGATCAGCCGATCTACTACGACGGAGGTCACACCGGTCACGTACTAACCTACGAACAAGGACTCAAAGACGCACACACGTGGGCCGACTACATCAACGTAGGCATGGAACACGGCGCTTTTGATATGACCGGCCTCGACAACTACATGAACGGCCTAATCGACGGTGGACCTACGGCGAGTGGTCACCGCACTCCGCCTGTGATCGTCGAGACGCCAGTAGAAGGATCTTCAGAAGACATCATTCGGTTCAACGCATGGCAGTTCCGAATGATCTTGGCCCGCGGCGTTCACGGAATTCTTCTTTGCCAGGCCGAAACACCCGACGCAGTTCGAGCGTTCATCGAATCGTGCCGCTACCCGATCAACATGAAGGGCGTCGGATACGGACTCGAACGAGGTACTCGTGGTGTCGGTTCACAACCAACATCTGCTCCTGTTTGGGGTGTCGATGCCGACACATATGTCGACAAGGCAGAGCCGTGGCCGCTCAATCCCGAAGGCGAACTGCTTTTGGGAGTAAAGATCGAAACTGTTCGAGCGCTCACCAATTGCGAACAATCACTGGCAGTTCCCGGTCTCGGATTCGCAGAATGGGGACCCGGCGATCTTCACATGTCGTTCGGAATCAAGCGAGACCCAAGCAAGCCAATGGATCCTCGTTTGCTCGAAGCCCGTGAGCGAGTTAAAAACGCTTGTAAAGAAAACGGCCTAGCGTTCCTCGACGGCTGCACACCCGAAAACGTCGCCGACAAAATCGACGAGGGAGTGCGGGTTATCGCAGGTCACCGCACCGACACGGCAGAAGTAGGCCGCAAGCATTCAAAGCGAACAATGCCGGTGGGTTAGCCGCCGTACGAACGGTGTTTGATGGCCGCGGCAGCAACGCCAGCGCCGGGTAGAACCAGTCGCTTCTCATACGCGAACACAACAACCTGCGTTCGATCGCGCATCAAAAGCTTCGAAAGAACCCGCTTCACGTGCGTCTTCACTGTTCCTTCTGAAATGAACAATTCTTCAGCAATATCGGCGTTAGTATCGCCGTGAGCCATCAGCATGAACACCTCTTGCTCACGAGCGGTAAGCTCGGCAATCGGCGCCAAATCAGGCGAACTATCCTGAACTTCGATAGCGACAGATATTTCGGAAGGGTTCAGGACAGGTTTCAGATAAGGCTCGTCAACAGGAGTAGCGACCCGATCTGCAAAAACCCGAGCCGCCGTTGCAGGCGACTCGAGCTGGGGTTCAGAATCAGGGTTTTGTTCGGATCCTTCATCAGGCACGATTTCTGAATCAGGAGTCGATTCAGTAACGGCAACCGCACTTGGTTCCGCTTCAATCAGCTCCACAGAAGTCGTAGGCTTCGGAGGTTCGTCACCCGTTGGATCTGGAGCCGGTCGGCTGGAAACTCTCGTCGATCGAGAACCCAGCATCAACTTGGCCCACCAACCGTGAAGCGATGAATACGCAAGCACTAGATGCGATGCAAGTACGAATCCTAATATGCCGAACGGAATTGGCAGCAATGAACCCGGGTACTCGTTCAAATCGATGACCCACGTACCGATCAGCTCGATTTGAACTGCAAAATCCCAGAAGTGGTTCTCACCGGTGAGCAGAACTCCAAGTGGTGAAACGGTCATGGCTCCGACCGCGGCGTAAACCACGACTATCCCAACGAATGATGCGATTCCAATTGGGAATTGCGCAACCAGATAGATCAGACCCGTCCAAGTTGTTGGGTCGACAAGCCGAACTTTCACCTGCGACCTAAACCCAGTGACGCCCTCTAATCTAAACGGTGGTCTACGAATCGTCGACCCGTTCACATATCCCGCGGTATACGCCTCGAGGTCACCGAGCCAACGTGAAATGAACAGAGTTGCCACTAGAACGATCGGACCCACAAGCGTCCAAATCATCGATCCGCCAACCGCCAAGGTCGTAACAAAGAAGATGAAATAGGCGATGCCCAATGGGAACATCAGCAACATGTGCGCACCACGAAGGTACGTACGTGCTTCGATAACCGGCATGAAAATTTTGCCTAGGGGTCCCCGGTCAGACGGATAGGCAGCAGCGAATGGGTTGTACTTGTAAGTCATGCCAATAGTCTCGGTCGCCAACAGCTTACATGCGTCTCCCTGCAGAGGTATTTATGTGCCACAGGCACGTTTACCTGAGAACGAATGGTTTCCGCCGGTGGTTCACACCCTAAAGAAAACGTGCCATTGGCACCTACAAAACCTCGTCGATCGCTTCTAACGAAGCACCGATCGCCAGTTCGGCTGATCCCGGTGCAAACACGCTCACACCCACCTCGTATCCGCCCTCTTCGAACGCAATATCGGTGGCGAGATAGTTGATGTGACCGTTACTGAAACCAGAAAATACCGTGTTTGCTGAACTCGACCGCTCTTTGACTCCTTGAGCAAGTTCGACAAACGGCTCGACAGGAATCGAAACCAAAACCGTCTCACCGATTCGCATCGACTGGGCGGTAATTTCGATATGCCCGTCGCGTGTGTTCGTATCGGAAAGGCGGGCAACGCTCAACTGAATATTCGCTCGCATAACCTTCGAAACGGCCTTCCGGATTTCTCCCTCAGAAGCTCCAGATGCCCTCGCCGATTCAAGTTCTTTTTCACCAGCGTCGAATCCGGCTTGTGCGTCCGCAAGACTAATAACGTCTCGACTGGGCAGATCGACAGGAACGTTGCCCACGGCAACCGTGTCGTCTGATTCGTTGGTAGGCACGTTCGAGTAAATTCCAAGATCAGCGCCCGAAACTAAGATCTGATCAAGTCTCTCTTTTCGTTCACGCGGCTCAATGCCCAAGCGAACACGAGCTGCTTCTGCACCGAGCTTCGATCCGGCCTTTCGGTACACGCGAAGATCGCCAGTGAAGCCATCGACAGGCCCCTGATTGCCGCTCGCCCCTTGCAGGAACAGGCAAAGCCCACCTACAGCGTGCTCAACAACCGAACGCATCGGTCCAGGAAAATCGGGAGTAACCCACTGATTCTCGTGAGCCATAATCGTTGGGTGCATTGCGTAGTTCACGATAGTCGCAATCGGGTTGTCATCAGCGTCATCAAAGCTAACAACATCGACCGAATGATCGACAGCGCCGTCCCAGTTTCGTCCTGTGAACAGCTCGCCATTATCTCGGGCAGGTCGTCGGTTGATGTTGACATCGCAGCTTCCACGCCCAAAACCCGTACGCGCGGGCTGTGCGGTCGCTTTTGCTTCAACTACAGCTTTGGCACAGGCGGCTGGAATCGTATTCCACCACTCGTTCGCGAGGTCGATACCGTCTTTAATCCACTGACCAAACGTAATCGGACCTGAGTGAGTGTGCGTGTAAGCAAGCCGTATGTTTCCGAACGGAATTCCTGATTCTTTCGAAATTAGCTCACGAATATCTTTGTCTTGCTGGTTCGTGAAAATCCCGATGTCGACATCGACGATCGCAAGCTCGACATCGTCTTTGGTCACCACGAGAGCGGTCACGTGCAGTGGCATGTCGTTGCCAAGCGAAACCTGATGAGTCTGTGCACCCCAACCGGCGTGGGCTACTCCAACTTTAGGGCTGATATCGACTCGGGCTACTCCGGCGTTGAGCAACGGCTATCTCCTGCGTGATTAGCTTCATCATTTGAACGAATGATGCGCAAGTTTAGCCCTGTACGGTACTATCCCGCACCCAACCCAGTGTCATCCTGAGCCAGTCGAAGGACGACAGGTGAGCCCGCAACATCCAACTGAGGGAATCTACGTCCGAACTTTGCTTTCGAAGTTGATATCTACGTGCGTGTCGTCACAGTACGGCTTCGTTTTTGATGCCCCACATCGACACAATCGAAGCTTGCCGTGATGGTCGTATGAGTTGCCATCTTCGTCGATCAGATCGAACTTGCCTGTGATCTCCAGAGAATCGTCGTCTTGAATACGAATTTCTACTGTCATTTTGCCGCCCTCGAAGAATCAACGAAATCGCAACTACTGTGCGAGCCTGTGCAGAACGGTTTCTCGGTCGATTCGCCACAGCGACACAGCCAAGTTTCGTCGGTCAGTTCCAGCTTCTTGCCTTGGCCGTCGATCAATACGAAATCGCCTTTGACGTGGTACGGACCATCATCACCGGGGACAATCGTGGCTTCTGTCATTTTCAGCTCCTAAATAAAGTGGAGTTACGCCGGTCCGCTCAATCAACTGAACGACCATCTCCGCTATCCAGATGTATTAAACCATGCATTTGGTGCGAATGGCGCAGGTTGACTCGATTGATCCTCCCTCCCTACGAGGGAGGGAGTTAGAGGGTGGGTTCAATCGGATTCTGCCGTCAATAATGATTACACCAATCTACGTTCTCAACCCACACCCTAACCCTCTCCCTTGGAGGGAGAGGGGATCGACTCGCGCTACCGCAGGTCGCAGTCGATTCCGGCTTCGGCGCAGTACGACTCGAACCACTCGATTACTTCCTTGTGGTACGGAATGCCGGTTTTCATGCGTTCCTTCTCGTCTTCGTCTTCCTTGAGACCTGCGTACAGAACGCGCTCAAAACCCTTTGCTGGCGGCACATCGACGATGTACTGAAGCAGAGCGTCCATATCGTCTTTGAACTTCTCAGTGTCGGTGAAGGCTTCGATGTCGTACGCCTGGAAGAAGTGCCCACCCGGAGTTCCGTTTACCGGACCCGAGCCGTAACCCGATAGCTCGTTACAGATAATCTCGTTCATCAATGCGAGCCCAAAGCCCTTGTGCGAACCGTTCTCACGAGTGCCACCGATGTGCAGCGAGAAGAACTCGCCAGCGTCGGGTGCGGGGACTGCTTCAAGAATCGGCTCGCCATCAAGATCAGTTACCCAACCGCCTTCGATGTCCGCACCAATACGACGCGCAAGACCGATCTTATTGTTCGCAACCTGAGTAGTCGCTACATCGAACAAGAACGGCGGCATGTTCCGAGCTGGCGCTGCCCACGCAATTGGATTCGTACCCATTACCGGTTTTGAACCAAATGGCGGAACCGTTTGAAGCGCACCACCAGCCGTCATGCAGTGACCGATCATCCCTTGTTCAGCTGCCATCATCGCGTAGTACCCGCAACCCGCCAAATGACCCGAGTTCTTCACAGCAACCGCAGCCATACCGAACTCTTTTGCCTTGTCGATTGCCACTTGCATTGCCCATGGACCTACATGGATTCCAAGCGCTCCATCAGCATCGACCGTCATGGTAGTTTTCGTCTCTCGCTCGACTTTGAACTTAGGCGTCGGGTTCAGGTCTTTCGAGCCATATTCAGCCGCGTACCGACGAAGTCCGTTCGAAACGCCGTGTGATTCCACACCGCGCAGGTCATTCTTTATTAGAACGTCGGCTGAACTCGCAGCCTCTTCGGCAGGCACCCCACTGTGCCGCAGAATTCCCTCGGTTGCAGCCCTAATGCGATCTACAGCAACGTACACACGGTCTTGTTCGGGAACTTTGAAGCGTTCGAGCATTGAGCAATACCTTTTGATCAACAGATGACTTTGAGCGGGAGCTGCCAGAATATTCTTCATGAGTAAGTTGTTCGTGTTTACAAACACACCTAAAAACACGAATTACCGCAGCCGCAACACTTTACTCGAAAAGCCCTAACGCAGGTCGCAGTCGATGACCTTGAAGTGGTCGCTATTGTCTTGAGAGGAGAGAGATCGCTTGAAACGGTTGTCCGATTACGCGGCGCAGCAAACCGCGTTGCACCCACGAAGCCCAAACAGACAGGCCCTGCAAGCGCACAGACGCCCGACACCATCGTCGTCCTCATCCTCGCCCCGAACTCCTTCCAATCCTTCACGTATCAACCATGGAACGAGTAACAGAGCGGTAATTGGGTCAAGCCACCACCACGCAAGCAACGCATTCGCAGTCAGTCCGATTAACAGCGTTAGCGAAAGGTATGAGCAGGCTATCGTCTCTTTAGCTTCTGCCGCCAACGAACGAATATTGTTGTCAGCTGCCACACGTAATTTCCAAATGGCCACCGCAGGCATCACGGTAATCGACACGATCGCCAAGATAATCCCGACGAGCGATTCACTCGCGCCGGTATTGCTCGTCAGACTAGTCACCACTTGGAAGATCACAGCAGCGGCCAGAGCCAGAAATGTCCAACCAATAAAACGCTCGACGAATTCCTCTGCATGCTCCGACCGTTCAGAGTGAATCACTGAAAGCCGCCATAGAACTAAGGATGCCGCTGCAACTTCCAGATAGCTGTCTGCTCCGAAGGCGATCAGAGCGATACTACCGGCAGCGATACCAGCGCCGAGAGCTACGATTCCTTCAACGATGTTGTAAATAATCGTGAAATAAAGCAGAAATTTTGCAGTTCGAAGCATCCAGTTATCCCCTAATAGTTACCGCAGGTCGCAGTCGATACCGGCTTCGGCACAGTACGACTCGAACCAGTCGATTACTTCGAAGTGGTAGGGGATGCCATCTTTTAGCCGCAGCTTCTCTTCTTCGTCTTCTTTAAGACCCGCGTACAAAACCCGCTCATGCCCTTTGGCAGGCGGCACGTCAACGATGTACTGAAGCAAGGAATCCATGTCATCCAGGAACTTTTCGGTATCGGTAAACGCCTCAATGTCGTACGCCTGGAAGAAGTGCCCGCCCGGTATACCGTGCACAGGACCCGGACCGAATCCTGATAGTTCGTTGCAGATAATTTCGTTCATCAACGCCAGACCGTAGCCCTTGTGCGAACCATTCTCGCGAGTGCCGCCAAACGGCAACATGAAGTACTCGCCCGACGGGGGAGTATCGACCGGCTCCATGATCGGCGTGCCCTCGGAATCGGTTATCCAACCCGGCTCGACTTTCGCTCCCGTGCGGCGGGCGAGGGCAAGCTTGTTTCCAGCTACCTGCGTGGTTGCTATATCGAACAAAAACGGTGGCATCTTTCGTGCTGGTGCTGCCCATGCAACCGGATTCGTACCCATGACCGGTCGTGAACCGAAAGTCGGCACAGTCGAAAGGGTGTTTCCGGCAGTCATGCAGTGCCCGATCATGCCCTGATCGGCAGCCATCATCGCGTAGTATCCACAGCCTGCTAAGTGACCTGAGTTGATCACTGCCACCGCCGCCATGCCGAACTCTTTCGCCCTGTCGATCGCCTGCTGCATCGCCCATGGACCTACATGTGTGCCGAGCGCTCCATCAGCATCAACAGTCATGGTCGTCTTCGATTCGCGAATCACCTTGTACTCGGGAGTCGGGTTGATCGTCTCGGAACCGTACTCGCGAACGTAACGACGCATACCGTTCGACACGCCGTGCGATTCGTTTCCGCGAAGATCGTTCTTCATCAGTACGTCGGCTGATACTTCAGCGTTTTCGGCCGACACGCCGTTGTGCCTGAACATCGCCTCGGTCACGGTTCTCATCCGCTCTTGCGGAACATAAACACGGTCTTTTTCTGGAACCTTGAAGCGTTCGAGCATGAGGGCATTTCCTAATCGGTTTGAAACTAGTGAGTGATGGCGATGGGTAGCGGCAACACTCTACATGCTGCCAAGCGCTATTTACGCTCGACGCACAGGCGACAGTCATTCTCCACGACTACTTTCTGAACTGTAATTCATGCAAATATTAATATAATCAATGCTTAACTTGACTTAATCAATTTACAGTGGCAATCTAATTAAAGAACAAGACAAGGAGCACGGTGTGGCAAACGACTGGCAGGAACTAACTCGACTCACTCAGGGAGAAGAAATTCTCGTTGAGCGCGTAAAGATTGTTCAGAACAACATCGCTATCGAAGGCGAGTTCGAACTCCCCCCGCTTGCACAGATCACCGCTGAAGACCAGGTTTTCATCATGGCGTTCATTCGTTCTGACGGATCAATCAAAGAGATGGAAAAAGTATTCGGCATCAGCTACCCGACGGTGAAGAACCGACTGAAGCGCATCGCCGCCCAGCTTCCACTCACCGAATCGGGGCCACTTCTTTCGGACAATTCGGAACTTCTCGACCAGATATCTGCGGGTGAAATCTCAGCCGAAGAGGCAATCAGGAGAATGTCGTGATTCCACCGATGGTCATGTGGTTCAAAGTTCAGTGGTTTGGAATATGGATTCCGCTGTTCCTACTCTGGCCCATCGTCATCGTGCTGCTATTGCTCGTAATGCCGTTGGTTTTCATCGGCATGGCGATTACCGGCAACATCTCTAGATTCTGGATAGCGATACGAATAGTCCTCGCTGCCTACAAAACAATATGTGCGACCCGCGGTCTGCGAATCGACATAGACAAAGAAGAAATGACTTTCGAGATTTATCTGCCATGACTACAACAGCCGTTATTGATCCTACTGAACGCTATGAAAGCGGAACACGCATGACATCTGAACGAAAACAAATATTGGAAATGCTCGCAGCCGGCAAAATTTCTGCCGATGAGGCAGAACGACTCCTGCAACTAACATCTGGCAGTACCGCTGGCCGACCGGCAAGTTCGAGTTCAACCGGTGCAACGACAGCTGTAATTGCCCAGATTATCGACCCGAAATTCATTCGAGTTGTGGTTGAGCCCGACCCCACAGCTACCGGCAATCACGCCAAACACCACGTCAACGTTCGTGTGCCGTTAAAGATCATTCGTGCAGGCGTAAACCTTGCTTCTTTGATCCCAAACGACGCCGGACACATGGTGCAGGACAGTCTTTTGAACAAAGGCTTCAAGGGCGATCTTTCAAAGCTCGACGCAAGTGCGCTCGACGAACTTATCGAAGCGCTTCAAGAACTTAGTATCGATGCAACAGTCGATAACCACCTCGTCAAAGTATTTGTCGAGTAGGAGAATAATCATGCGTATTGGTGGAATCGTATTTGGGCTAATCGTTGTGCTAATTGGCGCTTCGCTATTGCTCGACAATTTGGACATTTCTGGCGACTACCCAGCCCGGGACTATTGGCCAGTGATACTCATCGCCCTCGGATTCTTTGGGTGGATCGGCAAAGGCCTGCGCCCGGAACTGGGCAGCATGGTGCTAATGGCACTTGGCGGAATTCTGCTTACACAGAATCTCGTCGACGATAAAAGCTTTGGCGATCTGTGGCCAGCTCTAGCAATAGCAGTCGGCATCTCGATCATCTTCGGTGGCACAGGCCGTAAGAACAAAAAGAAAAAGTTCGCCATGAAGTTCCAAAAGGGACGCAACTGGGGAGATCACGGTCCGAGAGGCGGTAGCAATCGGGGCAATTCGTCCCATGATGCCAACGAGTTCTTATCGGGAAGCGAACGGGTAGTCGATGGCGAATACACCGGCAGCCTGGCACGAGTAAGACTTGCCGGAGGATCGATCGATCTCACCAACGCGACCATTAGCGAAGACGGCGCTGTTCTCGAACTCGACGTAACGCTTGGCGGCTACAAAATTCGGGTGCCAAACGACTGGAAGCTCGATCTACAGGCCGATGTAAACATGGGCGAAATATCTGACAATCGACCTGACCCAGAATCACCCCGAGAAGGCTCGACCCTAACTATTGGCGGTCGAATATTCATGGGCGGAATTGAGATATCGAACTAGGTTTTTGCTTGACGCCAAACCCTTTCGATATCAATAGGGTTATTCCAGCGGGCGACCTGATAACATCCCAGCATGGGCTCAGCGGTCACAACCAATAAACGTGGCAGTCGGACAATCTTGATCCAGAGGAGTTGGTCTAGTTGGCATCGACCGGTAACTTAATACTCGGAATCAGCATCATCGTCGTTGGCGTGCTCTTGGGTTTGGAAGCAGCCGGAAAGCTGGGAGCCGACGTTAGAAAATTTTGGCCAGCGCTGCTGATACTTATCGGGTTAGTCAGCTGGGCTACCCAAGGGAAGAAACCATCATTCGCCAACGTGATAGTTATCACTTTGGGAATTATTCTCCTATTAGGTAACCTAAATGGTTTGAACGGTTTCGGATTCCTCTGGCCAGCGTTGTTTATCCTGACCGGTCTGAATCTGGCGCTCGGCCCCAAATTTCGTGACAAATTTTTGCGCTAGTTCCGACGGTCAATCAGTGAACTAAATAATCGTCAACCCACCATCAATCACAAAATTCGCTCCTGTTGCGTAGGACGCGTCATCGCTGGCGAGGAACGTGATGAACGGTGCTATGTCTTCCGGCGTGCCGAGTCGATTTAGAGGCACTCGATTCACCGCAGTCGCCTCTCGACCATCTGGATCAGGATGTTCATCGTGGTCAGGCGTTCGTTCGAGTGCGCCCGGGCAGATGCTGTTGGCTCGAATGCCCTGATCGCCGTAGTGGACTGCGATATGGCGTGCCAAATTCACGAGTCCAGCCTTACCCGTTGAATACGAAACATTCGGAGTCGTTCCGGTTAAGGCTGTAACGGAAGCAACGATAATCACGACTCCGCCTTCGCCCTGTTTCACCATTTGAGCGAGACCGTACTTGCATGCGAAATACTGCCCTTTGTAGTTCACATCGTGGGTGCGATCCCAAACTTCCTCGGGAAGCTCGTGCAAATTGCGATCTTCGTTGTGCATCTGAATACCGGCGTTCGGAACGACGATGTCTAATCGACCGAACGAATCTACTGTTTGAGCAACAGCAGATTCAACCTGCTCGGGGTCAGTAACATCGGTCTGAATCGCCACAGCCGATCCGCCACTCGCTGTAATCTCCGCCGCCACAGCGATCACCCTGTCAGCCGGAATTCCGGTAATGGCAACCGATGCGCCTTCCGCTGCCATAAGCCGCGCAGTTGCCGCTCCGATACCAGAACCAGCTCCGGTAATAAGCGCCACTTTGCCAGCAAGTTTTCCGTCGGACATGATTTTCTCTTTCGATTCTTCTCCCATTTGGAGTCACGTTGGTGACCACAGGGAGAAGCTCTAAGTCGAAGGCGAATGCCCTCATTCAGCGAGTGAACGATACTCGGCGATATGTTACTCGGAGTAAGCTTCTGCGAAACCAAGAGTAGGACTACAAAACTAGATGGAATACAGAACCGACGAGCAAATAACCGCCAGGGCCCGCCAGATTGCGCCGCTTGCCGACACCGACCTCCCGCCACTGATTAATCTCGTCACCGGGGTGAGGGAATATTGCGATCTAATGGAAAGTCTGATGCCTGAGCTCGGCGGCGATATCGACGTCACAAAAATGTCGCACAACATGGACGGTGATGAATAATGGTCGCCAACCCTCTACTGCTCTCACTATCGGAGCAGGCTCGGCTGATACGCGAAGGCTCGATCACGTCAGTAGAACTGGTTCAAGCCCATCTCGACCAAATTTCAAAGCTCAATCCGCAGTTAAACTCGTTGATCGCAGTCGATCCAGAAAGTGCCCTAGAGCAAGCTGCTGAGATCGACGCTGCACGCGACAGAGGCGAAGATCTTGGTCCACTGGCGGGCGTCACTCTCGGTGTAAAGGATGCAGTGCCTGTAAAAGGCATGCCATGGACAATAAATTCCCGAATATTCGAACACCGAGTACCTGAATACGATGCCCCGGCTATAACCCGACTCAAAAAAGCCGGAGCCATCATCATCGGGAAGGCGAATCTAAACGAATTCTTCTCTCGACCGACCGAATCTGATCTAAATCCTCCGCCGTGGAATCCATGGAACCCTGAACGAATGTCGGTAGGTTCCTCAAGTGGTTCCGGCGCTGCATTGGCCGCACGAATGGCAAGTGGAACGATCGGTGTCGATGGCGGTGGAAGCGTCCGCCTTCCAGCCGGAGCTCACAATTTATACGGAATCAAACCCACTCACGGACTTGTTAGTCGAATCGGTGTAGGTCGAAGTGAACATAGCGAGATATGCCCGCTTGGCTTCACCGCACTAGATACCGCAATGATGCTCGAAGCGATGGTCGGATACGAACCAGCCGACGACCTAAGTTGGCCCGGCGACGTTCCCGAGTACGCAGCCAATATTGATACCGATATCAGTGGATGGAGAATAGGTGTTCCGAGAGGATTTATCGATTCAGTTCCAAACGAATCTGAAGTCATAAAAGGCTTCGAAGATTTCCTAAAGAAACTCGAGGCACTAGGTTGCGAATTGATCGAATTCGACATTCAAGGGATGGCAGAAGCGCGGGCGGCAACATTCCTCACTCTCTTCTCGAACTCCTACCAACGGCATCAGAAAACAGTCAAAGAAGACTGGGACACCTACGGCCCGCAATCCCGTGTGAACCTTCTTCAAGGCGCATTCATGTCATCGACCGATCTGATAAACGCAGGCGATGTCGGTCGAGCTTTCAAGGCATACTTCTCGAAGAAACTGGCTGATCTAAGCCTCAAAGCTGTCGCCACGCCGACATCTCCGTTTGCAACTGCTGAGCGATCGCGCCGACCAGACGAACATTCCCGCGGAATAAACGCTTGTTACACAGCACCATTCAACATCTCGGGGCACCCGTCGATCAGCGTTCCGGCAGGATTCGGGGAGGCTGGAATACCAGTTGGAGCAATGCTCACCGGCGAAACGCATGATGATCTATCGCTTCTCCAATTGGCCCACGCCTACGATAAAGCCACCGACTACGCCACACTTTCGCCTTCGATTTGATCGTCCATATATGATTGGCAGTGCGTTCGAAGCGTCCTGACCACGGTCAGTTAATTAATGCGTAAGGGGCCGGGCGAAGCATGATCGAGACTTTGCAAGACGTTCGAGAGACCGTAATAGCAATGCTTTGTGCAGAGCTTTCATGTTCAGAATCTGAACTCACCGACGGCCAGGTTCATATCACCGTTCGAAAACCCGACGCCCATAAAAACAAAGCACACCGGCTATTCGATCCCCACCCCGGCAAAATCGGAATTGCATCGCTCGGACGCGGTGGCATCGTATGCGTCGATGAACGGCATCTTGCGTGGGCCGAAGAGGTGTTCGGACCCGCCCCAACTTCAACCCGCGACGAACTGTTCATGCCCGATCGAATGGGCAAAATGGCAGAGCTCGTAAAACCCGAAGGGCTCGTTCTATACGGCCCATTTCCACGATTCGCCGTGTCTCACAGCACTCTTACTCACGTTGAACCACCTGCAAGTTACAGCGTGCGGGTGGTCGATCAAAAAGGTGCCGACGCCATTGGTCAGCGCGCTCGCTGGCACAACGCCATTTACAAGGTTCCAACCGAATCGGCACGACCAACCATGATCGCCGCTATCGCCGAACGAGAGGGTGAAATCGTAGGCGTGTGCGGAGCTTCCGCTGATTCGCCATTCATGTGGCAACTCGGAATCGATGTTACCCCGGAACATCAAGGGCGTGGACTAGCTCCAGCGCTCACGTCAGCAGTAGCAGAAGCGGTTCTCGATGATGGCAAAATGCCCTACTACGGCACTTCGGCAACGAACATACCTTCTATGAGAACTGCCCTCGCTGCGGGGTTCAAACCCATGTGGGTGGAGGTATTATCTCGACCGGCAGACAGCTAAAAGTCTGAACTACTGTCGAGTCGACCAATAAACCCTTCTGGCACGATCACACTGAGAGAGAAAAATGAGATTCGCCATCCTCGGCATTTCGCACGAGACCAACACCTTTTCGAAGGTTCCAGCAACTTACGAAGAATTCGAGAAGGCGACTATCGCCCGCGGACAAGAAATTGTCGATCTCTACGCCGAATCTCAATACACCATCTCGGGCTATCTCCAGGGTGCCGAAGAACTCGGATTCGAAGCCGTGCCGCTGATGTACGCGAACACGGGCCCTATCGGAACCATCACGAAAGACGCCTACGACCGTCTCTCCAGCGAAATGCATCAACTACTCCGCGATGAAGGCCCGTGGGACGGCGTCTTAATCAGTAACCATGGAGCAGCGGTTTCGGAAGAATTTCCTGACATGGACGCTGAATTCACTCGCGTCGTTCGAGAAATTGTCGGACCCGATGTACCAGTTGGCGTAACGCTCGACATGCACGCCAATATTTCGAAAGACACCGTAGCCAATACCGACGTTTGCATCGTCTGGCGAACCTGCCCGCACCTCGACACCAAGCTGCGGGGTCGCAAAACAGCCGAACTCATCTATCGAACTGCCCTGGGCGAAATCAAGCCTACCCAGTTCATCGAAATGCCTCCGATGCTCGTAAACATCGTCAAGCAGTTCACAGGCCAAGAGCCAATGCTGAGCCTCGTCGACGAATGTGTCGCAGCCAACGAAATCGAAAACGTGCTCGACACATCGATCGCCGAAGGCTACCCATACGCCGACGTCGACGAAATGGGAATGTCATGGATCACGATCACCGATGGCGACCCTGAACTCGCTGAGAAGACTTCGAAAGACCTTGCAGCCGCAGCTTGGACCAGGCGAATCGATCTCAACAAGCCCGTTGCCAGCATCACCGACGCCCTAACTCAGGCTGAAGAGCTTTACGTTGGGCCTAAACCTGAAGGCGTTGAAAACTTCATGCCAAGCGACGGTTCTGCCCTTGCTGAGCCCGAGAAGAGCGAACATTCCCATTTGGGACCGATCGTTCTAATGGACGTTGGAGATAACATCGGCGGAGGATCTTCCGCCGACTCGACTCATATTCTCAAGGTCGCAAAAGAGATGGGCGTGACCGGATATCTGCAAAGCCTCTACGATCCTGAAGCGGTCGAAGCGTGCGTTGTCGCAGGTATTGGCGCCGAGTTGGCTCTTGATGTCGGCGGCAAAACCGACGACATGCACGGCGAGCCGGTTCACATTGTCGGCACGGTGTCCGTAATCGACGATGGGCCATACGAAGAGACTCGCCCAACTCACGGTGGCTATCGCTTCTACGACGATGGAAAGCGTGTGATATTCAACACGGTCGATGGAATGACAATTCTTTTGACATCGGCACGAAGCGGAAATACGGCTCGAGCACAGATGTACTCAATGGGCATCAATCCTGAAGATTACCGAGTAGTAGTTGCCAAGGGCGTTAGCTCTCCACGACCTGCCTACCAGCCGATTGCCGCCGAAATCATCATCGTGAACAGTCCTGGCGTGACCTCTGCCGACCTCGATACGTTCGAGTTCAAGAGTCGCCGAGTCCCCCTCTACCCATTCGAAGAGCCTGTTTACCCAGCGTAGGCAGCCAATGGTCCTCCCCCGGATCGGGGGAGCTAGAGGGGGAGATTGCGACGCGGAGCCGAGTTACACAGTAATGTGAGCGATTAACAAGATTGCAGCTGCGACCAAGTCGTCCGGCGACGCCCGAAGCTAAATCCTCCCCCGGATCGGGGGAGTTAGAGGGGGAGACTGCGATGTGGAGCCGAGTCGCCCGATGACGAGCGCGACTAACACGAGCTTGCGACGCGTGACTGAGTCGTTCAACGACGATGGAACCTAACGAGCCTAAAAGTAAGAAGAAACATAATTATGAAATTTGCCATTCTCGGAATCTCCCACGAAACCAACACATTCTCGGTCGTCCCAGCGACATACGAAGAATTTGAAAAAAGTAAGCTCCTGCGCAGGCAGGAGATACTCGATCATTACGCAACTTCCGATCACACCATCGCAGGCTATCTTCAGGGCGGTGAAGAACTCGGATTCGATGCTGTGCCGCTAATGCACGCCCGAACAGGCCCCATTGGAACAATCACCAAGGACGCCTACGACCGGCTTTCTAGCGAGATGCTGGGCATGCTCGCTGACGAAGGTCCGTGGGACGGAGTTCTGATCGCCAATCACGGTGCTGCCGTATCAGAAGAATTTCCCGATATGGACGCCGAGTTCACAAGGCAAGTCAGAGAAGTCGTTGGGCCTGACGTTCCAGTAGGTATCACGCTCGACATGCACGCCAATATCTCAAAAGACACCGTCGCCAACACCGACGTCTGCATCGTCTGGCGAACATGTCCGCACCTCGACACCAAGCTGCGGGGTCGCAAAACTGCCGAACTCATCTACCGAACCGCACTGGGCGAAATCAAACCCGTCCAGTTCATCGAAATGCCCCCGATGCTTGTAAACATCGTCAAACAGTTCACAGGCCAAGAGCCGATGCTGGGCCTTGTCGACGAGTGCGTCGCTGCGAATGAAATCGAAAACGTGCTCGACACGTCGATCGCCGAAGGCTACCCATACGCCGACGTTGAAGAAATGGGGATGTCGTGGATCACGATCACCGACGGCGACGCTGAACTCGCTGAGAAGACTTCGAAAGACATGGCAGCCAGCGCATGGACCAAACGAATCGATCTCAACGAACCGGTCTCTAGCATCTCAGACGCCCTAAAACAGGCTGAAGAACGGTACGTCGGGCCCAAGCCTGAAGGCGTTGAAAACTTCATGCCAACCGACGGTTCTGCTCTAGCAGCACCCGAGAAGAGCGATCACTCGCATCTTGGGCCAATCGTCCTAATGGACGTTGGAGACAACATTGGCGGTGGATCGTCCGCAGACTCTACCCACATCCTAAAAGTCGCACAGGAAATGGGAATAGAACGATACCTACAAAGCCTTTACGATCCTGAATCTGTCGAAGCATGTGTTGATGCCGGAGTAGGAGCGGAACTTGCACTCGACGTAGGCGGCAAGACCGACGATATGCACGGCGAGCCCATTCATGTTGTCGGCACAGTAGCCGTTATTGATGATGGACCATACGAAGAAACACGACCCACTCACGGTGGAGGTCGGTTCTACGACGACGGGCAGCGAGTGATCTTCAACACCGTCGACGGCATGACGATTTTGCTGACTTCAAAACGAAGCGGAAATACGGCTCGAGCGCAAATGTATTCAGCGGGCATCAACCCTGAAGATTACCGAGTGGTGGTCGCCAAGGGCGTGAGTTCTCCACGACCCGCCTACCAGCCGATTGCCGCCGAAATCATCCTCGTGAACAGTCCCGGCGTAACCTCTGCCGATCTCGATACGTTCGAATTCAAGAGTCGCAGAATCCCGCTCTACCCATTCGAAGAACCCGTTTACCCGGCTGAATAGCCATCGGTTCTCCCCCGGATCGGGGGAGCTAGAGGGGGAGACTGCGCTGCGGAGCCGAGTCATACGATGACGAGCGCGAGTAACGAGACGCGCACACCTGATCCATTCAGCTTAAGAGAATGTGAAACCAACACTGCCCAATAGCCCATAGACTTAATCCCATGAAACCTTGGATTACCGTTGGCGAAGCGCTTTCGCCCGATGGCACACGACTCGAACTTGTGGAGCACGATGGTGAATACATCATCAGAGCCGACGATCTACCCCTGATGTCGACCCGCATGCATTTCTCCGAAATCGAGCTCGCCCGTCTCGTCTGCAACAAACTTCGATCTGGCGCCAAAGTCATGATCGGCGGACTCGGACTCGGCTATACCCTCCGTGCGGCTCTCGACCTCCTTCCCAAAGACGGCATCGCTGTCCAAGTCGAACTCGTTCCTGAAGTGGTTGAATGGAACAAAGGCCCGCTCGCTCCGTTCGCGGGTAATCCACTCGACGACAAACGATCTGAACTAGTTCAAGGCGACGTTGCGAAAGCCATTCGTGGCGCACGCAATGAGTACGATTCGATCATGCTCGATGTCGACAACGGCCCATCACCCCTCGTCAGCGAACGCAACGCCTGGCTGTACACCGATCACGGTCTGCAAGCGATCCGAGGCGCACTAAAAAACGGCGGGAGAGTCGCCATATGGTCGGCAGATGACGAGCCTCGGTTCATCTCTAGAATGAAGCGAAACGGATTCCGAGCCGAAAACCACCTCATTCAAGCGCACAAAGGAAAAGGTGGAATTCGTCACGTGATATTCACCGGTCGCAAAACATAGACTGATATTGTTGGCTAAGTACAGATAATCACTCTCAGAATTTCAGAGCCAGAGATCAAAATTGACCTCAAGAAAAGAACGACGACAAAACAAGAACAATCCGCCCAAGAGCACAGGCCAGAAAAACTGGATGATGATGGGTGGAGTTGCAGTCGTAGTTATCGCCATAGCGATCGTCGCGTTCGTAGCTCTCTCGCCAGAGGACACGATCACCCTAGAGAACACTGACGATGCCGTTCTGGCGTCGAGCGGCTCGCTGATTGGAGATCCGAACGCACCGGTAACCCTTGTCGAATTCGGGGACTTTCAGTGATCGCACTGCGCAAATTTTGCCCTCGGGACAGGGCAACAGATTATTCGTGAGTACGTAGACACCGGTCGTGTAAACATTCTCTACAGACACTTTCCGTTCATCGGCGACGAATCGTGGCGGGCAGCTGAAGCATCGGAATGCGCTGGTGAGCAAGATCGTTTCAAGGTCTATCAGGAAACCGTTTTTGTGAACTGGAACGAGACAAACAAAGGTGGCTACTCGGACGCCAATCTTCGTACTTTTGGCGAAATGACTGGTCTGTTAATGAATCAGTTCGACGAGTGTATGGGCACCAACAAGTATCTTCCCAAAGTCGAATCTGATCGACAAGCCGCCCTCGACGTAGGCGTGAATTCCACACCCACATTCTTCTTGAACGGTGAAAATATCACCGGACCCGACGATTACGGCTACTACCGAGTCAAGATCGAAGAGGCTCTAGCCAAAGTAGGCGGCTAGACGTTGGATAACGGTTCGGATTCAGAGAGCGAAGTGGCTGCAATTGTTGGTCGACCATCAAAGTTGTGGCTGTTCATTGCGCTACTCGGAATCACCGGACTCGCAGTGACAACTTATCTGACTTCGAACGCGCTCGCGCACACTGAAGTCGGATGCAGCATAAGCGGCTGCAACACCGTGCTCGGCAGCAAGTGGTCGAAGATTTTCGGCATCCCTGTATCAGCGTTTGGAATGGCGACCTACGCAATCATCATGCTCGGGGCATTCCACGCGTATCAGTCGCCAATCGACGATCTGAGGGGGCGACGTGTAGTCGCTCTGACGGCTGGCATCGGCGTACTAGCGTCGATCTACCTCACCACTATCGAATTCTTCGTAATCAAAGCCGCCTGCCAATACTGCATCACTTCGGCAGTGCTGGTCGTGGTCGTGGCAGTAACGTTGATAATCGCTGCACGAAAAGAAGGCCCATTGTGGGCGGCGATTCGAAGGCGCCCCGACTAACCCGCGTCATCCGGCAAGAAGTTGTCGATTAGCGACGCACAGCGGAGAATCGCCTGCTCAGAGTCGAGACCGTCGCAAAGAATCACCATGTTTCCTACGATCGCCCAATCCTGATAAGTAGGACCCGGAGCCTGCCTCGAACCGCCACTGGAAACATCAGTAACGCCTCTAGCCTGCCAACGATCCTTCACGCCCTCAGTCCAAACCTGCTCATCACGCTTAGCCTCGAACTCCGCGCCAGTGGCGTCGATAGCTAGCTGCTGACCGCTCGAAACGGCCAGCGCGTGCGAAGCGTAAAAGCGAATCTCGTAGTCGTGTCGATCGTACGGATCCAAACCCCAGAAACCCTTCCAAGCGTCGAGCCCATCAGGTAGGCCTTCAACATCGTAGTCCTTGGAGGCTTTGAACCCGATCGCTTTGAGATCTTCAATCGTGTAATCAGCCGGAGCCTCACGAACCTGCACGAAACTAGCGGCGTCATCCGCCGCGCCGCCCCCGCAAGCGACGAGCACAATCGTCAGCATCATAATTACAACGGGTACGATCCCGTACCTAATCGATCGAATGTTCCAACCAATCATCTCAAAAACTCCTCGACCCAAAATCAGAATCGAAACTCCCGACAGTATATGTCTCACCCCGTAATACGCGTCTGTAGCCGTCTACTTCCAAATACCGTCTTTGGCGGCTCGATGCTGAGAAATGTGAGCATGATCGCCTTTGAGACGTTTTGCGAGCACGCGTGGATCGACCGGCCAGGGTAATACCTCGGCACGCTCCGCCCACTCGAAATACGCTTTCTCCAGTGCCTTTGCGCGATCCTTTTCGCCGTCGATCAGATCGTTTTGCTCGGTTCGGTCATCGCTAATGTTGTACAGCTCCCACGACTTGTCCCACTCAGCAACCAATTTCCAGTCGCCGACGCGAATTCCTCGGTTGCCTTCGTGCTCGATTGTAATCGGCTGCTCGCGCTTCAACTCCCGCCCCTTCAAAGCAGGAAGGAAGCTCTCACCTTCTAACGGAGTTATCTCGGTGTCGTGATGCTCTTTCGGATACTGCGCACCGGCAATGTCGTAGCAGGTCGCCGAAATATCGATGATATGCATCGGATTATTCAGGATGTTCGACTTCTCGATTCCGTCGGGCCAATGAACGATGAACGGAGTTGAAATTCCGCCTTCATGAACCCAACGCTTAAACAATCGGAACGGCGCGTCCGAGACGTTCGCCCACGGCAGCTCGACCGCCTGGAATGTAGTGTCCGGACCTGGCCGTAGCTCAGGAATATCGCCCACACGAACTGGCTCGCCATCGAGAGTTGTCGACGATGCCCACTGCGAAGGATCCGGCCAGTCAGAATCCTCTTGAAACAATTCGGCGCAACCCCCGTTGTCCGACAAAAACATGATGACCGTGTTCTCGAATTCGCCCGCCTTCTTCACCGAATCCACGATGCGCCCTACAGTACGGTCGACCTGTTCGATCATGGCGCAATAGGTCGCCATCCGTATGTCTTCATATTCCTTGTTCTGAACGTCGTCCCAATCGGGTGAATCAGAATCTCGGGGTGAAATCTCCCACTTATCGTCGACTACTCCGAGCCCTTTTTGCTGTTCATGTCGAGAGGTACGAATCGCGTCATAGCCAGCCATGTAATTGCCTTCGTACTTCACGATGTCGTCTTCCCATGCGTGAAGCGGCCAGTGTGGCGCGGTGAACGCCACGTACTGGAAGAATGGCATGCCCATTTCGACTGACTCTTCGATCTGATTCACCGCGTGATCACCAATGGCGTCGGTCATGTGAAAATCATTGGTCTCGACATCTATCAAAACGTCTTCGAGAATCAGTGATTTGGGATTCCAGAACGAATCAGCCGCGTTCAACAGACCGAATGAACGGTCGAATCCTCGCTGCTTCGGCAAAGGGTGCTTTTTATCACCGAGAATCCAATTGTCCCGGTCCCGATTGTCCCAGCTTCCTGAAACGTGCCACTTGCCCGAAATCATCGTGCGATACCCGGCAGTCTTCATCACCTCAGCGATAGTGACGCAGCCTTCTCGCAAGTAACCTTGGTAGGAGGGAACTCCCAAATCGGTTGTCATTTGACCGATTCCGGCCTGATGAGGATGCAGCCCCGTCAACAACGCCGCGCGGGAAGGACAGCACCTTGCGCCGTTATACATTTGCGTAAAACGAAGGCCGTTGTAACCAAGGGCATCGATGTTCGGCGTGCTGATCTCACCGCCGTAACAACCAAGATCTGAATAGCCGAGATCATCGACCATCATCACAATGATGTTTGGTTTTTTTGTGGCTTCCGGTGCTTTGCTTTCAGGCATGCGTTACTCCTACTTAGTCGATAAGAAATATTCGTTTTGGAAGTCGTGCTCAAGCTGCTTCACCTCGACGTTCGCAAAACCTGCTTCACCAAGCATCTTGAGTGCCAATTCCCGACCCCACATTGTGCCGAGTCCCTTGCCACCGACTGCCAGCGAAACAGTCATGCAGTGCATGACTGAGATCGTATACAAAAACGGCCCTACTGGGTGATCGATATTGTTCTGAACCTCGCTCGATGCCTTGATGTCTTGCATCAGATAGAGACCGTCTTTACGAAGCGCTTTTGCTATCGATTCGAGCACCTTGTCGGGTGCCGCCTGATCGTGAACAGCGTCGAACGTGGTTATGAAATCGAACTCTTCGCTGAAACCCAGATCAGTGGCGTCGCCTGTCTCGAATTTCAGATTCGTGAGTCCACGTTTCGCAGCCTCCGCACGTCCGAGCTCAAGACCTTCTTCGGAAATATCTGAACCCTTGAATCGACTGTTCGGAAACTGCCCGGCCATGATGTTCAGCGCACGACCTGCGCCGCATCCGACATCCAGCACATCGATTCCTGATTCGAGACGCTGAACAAGCCCGTCAGTCAAAGGCAAAATGTGCGAAAGAATCGCTGGTACAACCGTCTGACCAGAATCCTCCGCCATCACTTCCTGAAATCTCGGGAAGCCGGAATATGGGACGCCGCCCCCGTTTTTGAATGCATCGACGATTCCGTCTTCAACTCCCCCGAGAAGTGGAATGTACTGGGCGAAGGCAGCGATATTATCGGGGGCAGCGCCACGAGTCAGTAATGCCGCATGTTCCTGTGGGAGTGAGTAGGTTTTTGAACCGGCGTCGTACTCAACAAATCCACCCGTGAGCATCGCACCGAGCCACTCCCGAACGTAGCGTTCATTGAGACCCGCTGCCTCTGTGATTTGTTCGGAAGTTGAAGGCGCAAGACCTGCCATCGAATCGAATAAACCCGTGCGATGACCAACAGACGTCATCAGCGCCAACGATCCAAGGTTCAGCATGTCCATTAAGCGGTCGCCAAACGCCTCGGCTTTAGCGTCATCGAATTTTTGTTCGGTCATGGCTGTTGTCTAATCCTCTCCACTACTAATCAAGGTTCCCGAATGCGGGTGTCAGATCACTTTCATCACCGCGGCGGTTTCTCGTACGTCGCGGCGCTGGTTCGTGGTGAGTTCGGCCAAGGACGGTTCCAGCTTTCGTAGCCGAACGTTGGATCTTGCGACATATCGCCGTTCTGAGCCAATCGATCATCCATCGAGCCTTCGATAGAAGCCATCAGTTCCTGCGTAAGCTCTATCTCAAGCCGCTGAACAATGTCGGCAAACTCTGGATTTCCGAACAGATTTACCTGCTCTTGCGGATCGTTCAGCATGTCGAACAACAACGTCTCGCCAGTTCGATATTTGTGCAGCTTATAGCGACCGTCAAAGTTCATCCAGCCATCACCCAATAAGCCAAAAATGTTCTCTCGACCCGATTCACCCGGCATTCCGTCACCCGGAAGCGGCTGAGCGTCATACCACGCAGGCTGCTCGATTCCAGCCCAGCTGAGCATGGTCGCAGTCACATCACGAAGCTCGACTAGCCCTTCTTGAACCTGACCCCCTTCGATACCCGGGCCCATCGCAATCATCGGCACCCGGATCGCCGATTCGTAGAACGATGCCTTGCCGATCAAATTGTGATCGCCAAGATAGTCGCCATGATCCGAAGCCAGCACGACGTACGTGTTTTCGAGCAACCCTTTGTTGCGGAGCGAATCGAGAATGGCACCGACTTCGAAATCGATCTGCTGAACGAGTCCGGAGTAGTGCTTACGAACAGTGTGCTTG
Source organism: Chloroflexota bacterium (assembly GCA_018649665.1). GTDB lineage: Bacteria > Chloroflexota > Dehalococcoidia > Lucifugimonadales > Lucifugimonadaceae > Lucifugimonas. The sequence goes on from JABIHL010000146.1 coordinate 35,224, forward strand.
GTCTCGTCAGGGAACTCGGAGTAGTCGACCCCGTTCCAAGGTCGCTTGTTGCCGTCGACGTTGCCTTTGCGCAGTTGAGGCGTGTGACCCGGCACTTCGGGAGCGGCCTCGGGAATCTTCGATTCGTCGATGCCTTCCAAGAACCGCTCGTCAGGGTCGTAAGGGCAATGTGGACCAGGGAATCCGACCATCATTGCGAACGGCTGGTCGGACCCGTAATCATCGATAAATTTCAC
>JABIHL010000147.1 GCA_018649665.1 Chloroflexota bacterium
ATCCTTAGGAACAACATCCTCTTTGAACATTGTTTTGACGGCGTCTGCAACCGAAGTAAGCGTTCCGAACGGCCCCCACCTGTTTGGTCCAGTTCGTGACTGGAAACGACCGAACAAACGTCGTTCTCCCCAGATCAACGCGATCACTCCACCTAGAACACCGTTCACTACCAATCCGATGATCGCCGCTGCAGCAAGCAGGAACGCTAACCACTCCAACCCACCGGGTAAGAACCCGTCGGAGTAGCCACGGCTGGCACAGCTGGCGCTATCGCCAGCGAGGACACAATAAATATTTCGCCACAGCGAGTTATCGAGGAAGGCTTGACCCATTACCGGTCCACCTCGCCCATGTTCAGATCGACGCTACCGAAAGTGACAAAGAGATCACCAAACTGGCCACCGATCAACATGTCTCGTAGAAGAGTCAGGTTGATTAGCGAAGAAGCTCGAACATGCATTCGGTACGGAGCAATTCCGCCATCGCTCACAAGATAGAATCCAAGTTCACCCTTCGAGCCTTCGATAGCTGCGTAAGCATCGCCAACGGGTGGTCGAATCAAGCGCGGAACATCATCGAATGAAGGTCGAACTTCACCCGGTTCGATCTGCTCGATGCACTGGCGGATGATCTTCACACTTTCGCGCGCTTCCTGAACCCGTACCCAGTAACGAGCGTAGTTATCAGAAGCGGTATGAAGCTTACGTTCGAAAGTAATACGATCGTAGTAGTCGTACGGCGCACGATGTCGAAGATCCCAGTCGACTCCGCTCGCACGGAGCATCGGACCCGTAATCGAGGCGTTAATCAGCAATTCTTTAGGAAGAACCGCAGTGCCTTTAGTACGTGAGAAAACAATTTCGTTGCCGCTCAGGTACGTTTCCAGCTCGTCGATGGTGTTGACTATATCGTCGAGACCACGATCAAGAGCTGGCCAGAACTCGGCAGGGGCGTCCATAAACACGCCGCCGGGACGCAAGTACGAGTTTGTGATGCGAGCACCACAAAGCATCTCGAACATATCAAGAATATTTTCACGCTCACGCATTGCGTAGATGAGCGGAGTTCCCAGCGCACCAAGGTCCTGCAAAAGGAATCCGGTTGCCACCAAGTGACTAGCGATTCGCTGTAGCTCGCTAGCAATCATTCGCAACCAAACACCCCGAGGTGATGGCTCGATACCCGCCAGCTTCTCAACAGCCAGAATGTACCCCTGGTTGTTGAGCATCGACGACACGTAGTCCATACGGTCGGTCAGCGTGATGATCTGTGTATATGTGCGTTCTTCAGCAAGCTTTTCAGAACCACGGTGCAGGTAGCCGAAAACCGGCTCTACATCGACGATTTCTTCACCATCGAACATGACCCGCATGCGAAACACACCGTGAGTCGATGGGTGCTGAGGACCGAGGTTAACCGTTACTGGCTGTGTCTTAATCGCCATTACTCGACACCTTCTTGACCACCGGATGCACCGGGAGCTGTCGAAGCAATCGACTGGTCGTAAGTGACGTAATCCTTGCGAAGCGGGTGACCGGGATAGCCTTCCCACAGCATGATTCGCTTGTGATTAGGGTGACCATCGAAACGGATACCCATCAAATCCCAAACTTCACGCTCTTGGTAATCAGCCCCTCGCCAGACGGGCACAACGCTAGCAATCGAAGCCTCTGTTCGCCCATGCCCAACACGAGATTTCAGCACTGCTGAAGCGTTCATTGGCAGCGAAGTAAGGTGATATACGACTTCGAAATGATCAATGTAATCGACGGCAGTAAGACTGCTAAGCAGATCAAATTTGAACTCAGTCCGAGTCTTCAAACCTTCACATACGGTCGATATAGAATCCGGCTTGAGCCACACATCTGTACCCGCACTCGACTCAACAGAGCCCGGTGCGAAAGCCTCGATGGCTTCAGCTAACGCGTCTCCACTCCAAACGGTGGTCATTCCTGGCCTGCCGCCTGCCCGTTAAGGCTGTATCGACGAATCTTGTCGTGAAGCTGCATGATGCCGTAAAGAAGAGCGTCCGGACGTGGTGGGCAACCGGGAACGTAAACATCAACCGGCATGATGTGATTCACGCCAGGCACAACTGAATAGCTCTGGTAGTAAGGACCGCCAGAAGTTGCGCACACGCCCATTGAAATAACCCAGCGCGGCTCAGCCATCTGGTCGTAAAGCCTTCGTAACGGAACGGCCATCTTCCAAGTCAGAGTTCCCGCCACGATTAGCAGATCAGCCTGACGCGGAGAAGCTCGCATAGCTTCCATTCCGAATCGAGCAAGGTCGAAACGTGCCATCGCGGCACTAATCATCTCGAACGAACAACAAGCAAGACCCGACTGCAGTGGGAATACTGAAGATTTCCGAGCCCAATTAAGCAAATAGTCGACTGAACTTACGATTACGCTTCGTTTCAGATCGTCGGGAACTTCGAGGACTGGATCGGGAAATGGCTCAAGATGAGTCGACTTCATCCGATTGACAGACTCACCCTCAGTTCGATCAAGGTCGAAAGTAATCGACTGAAGTGCGCCTCTAGGGTCCGCACCAGCAGGTGTGCCGTATGGATCGATCAGTTTTGGACCGGTCATTCGTTTGTCACCCACTCAAGAGCACCTTTTCGCCATGCGTATACGTACGCGAAAGTCACGACAAGAAGGAATACCAACACCGCAGTTAACGCAGCAAATCCGAATTGGCTGCTCATTACTCCGTACTTAACCGCCCACGGAAACAAGAACACAGTTTCAACGTCGAATATGACGAAAAGTATGGCGTAGTGGTAGTAACGGAAGTTGAAGCGAGCCGGCCGATCGCTGAACGGAGGCATACCGCCTTCGTAAGCACTTTCTTTCACTGCTGTAGGGCGAGACGGCCGGATTTTAACGAACTGGGCCATATAGCTCATCATCAGCATCCCAATAGGGACGGTTACCGCCGCGGCGGCGAAAATGATGAGCAGCGCGTACTGCCTGAAATAATCCTCGAACATCAACTAACGAATACAGTCCATCAAATACAGGTTAAAGAGCTTCGGAAAAGCCGGTTTGGAGCATAGCAGTCGCCCGTTTTAGCAGCAAGTGAAAAAATGAACAATCCAAACGGATCACATTAGATTCCAACATACAGGAATCGTCGATTTCATCTCGCAGAAAACAAACGACTAATCGAAGACGATCACTCCCCGACCGTCTTCGCCACGTGCAAGCGCATCGTACGCTTCGTTAATTTCGTCCAATTTGTACTTACGAGTCACCATACCGCCAACATCGATTCGACCCTGGCGGTAGAACTCCAACAACTTGCCGAACGTCTCATGCGGACTAGCAGAACCGTAGTAGCTGCCAACAAGTGTCTTCTGGTTTCGTACAAGGTCTATCAAAGGGATATCGGCGCCCATGCCGTCGGGAGCAAGCCCCACAACGACAGTAGTTCCGCCCTTGCGGGTAGCTTTATATGCCTGCTCGGTTGTGATCTTGTGACCAAACGTGTCGAAAGCAAAGTCGACACCACCGTCGGTCAATTCCTGAATAGCAGCAACCGGGTCCTGCTCTTTCGAATTGACTACGTGGGTTGCGCCGAATTTGTAAGCGAACTCAAGCTTGTGATCGAAAATATCTACAGCGATGATTTTGCTGGCGTTCATCAGCCGAGCACCCTGAAGGGCGTTCAGGCCCACTCCACCTGCTCCGACAACAGCAACCGTCATTCCAGCCCGCATTCCAGGCTGGTTGATTACTCCACCGACTCCGGTAGCGACAGAGCAGCCGATCAATGCTGCGACTTCCATAGGAACGTCGTCGGGCATCGGGTAGCACGCCTGCTGAGGAACTACGATCTTCTCGGCGAATACGCCAAGCTTTGCAAATTGGTGAACTTCAGTGCCGTCAGAAGTGTGCAGACGGAACGTTCCATCGTACTGACGTGTACCGGTCTCTCTGTTCGTGTCGCAGATGTTCGAAAGACCTTCACGACATGATCGACAGTGACCACAGTTGGCAACGAACGACAGCACACAGCGGTCGCCCACTTTCACCGAACTAACACCCGGGCCGATAGCGTCCACAACACCAGCGCCCTCATGACCAAGCACGATCGGCATTGGAATTGGGTTGTCGCCTGTCATCACGTGATGATCTGACGCACAGATGCCCGCAGCCGACATCTTTACTCGTACTTCGCCAGTCTTCGGTTCCGACTGGTCAAGCTCCACGATTGGCATGGGCTTTTTCGATTCGAATAGAACTGCGGCTTTCAACTACTCACTCCAGACGACATACGATGGCGGGACCAATTCTCGAAATTGGTTATTTCGAGCATGATTATGGTACTCCGTAAATCGTCATTTTCGTTAAAAAAGAAGCCCCCTGTGGCGATCACAGGGGGCTTCTTTAATTCTTATCCGATTACAACGATGCGGTTATACGGTGACGGCGTCGATCATATTTATGACCTTCGCCTTCAACTCTTTCGCATCGGGCAGGGTTGGATACCTGCCCAGTTCATTTTTATCGAACGCAACCTCGCCATTAAGTGTCACTTTGAAGACACCACCCTGGCCAGGCGTGAGTGTGATTGCGATGTGCGACCCACCGGCCGCAAAAAGTTCGCTTCCCATCCAGAAAGCCACGGAGTGGTAACTTCAGGTTACGCAGTATTCTATTTCGGCTCGGACCTTCGCACGTACTTCAGCCATGTTGATCTCCAACACTTTCTAATCAACTCGTAGTCATAAGCCACCATTTCGAGGAAAAATCCCGAAGAAACCGTGGCGTTGCCAACTAGTTGGTTTGAATAACGGCGCCAGACTCAAGCATGTTTGCAACGGTTGCTTTGAGTTCTTTTACTTCCATGATGTGAGGCGAGCGCCCCGACTCTTTCTTGTCCCAAAGCACCCGACCATCAACAGTTACTTTGAAAGCACCGCTGTGTCCCGGCTTGAGCGAAATTGCAAGTGCAGGTCCAGCCGCCTGAAATAGCTCACTAACCATGTTTGCCGCTAGGTTGGCATAACCACATGGCACGCAGTACTCGATTTCAGCTTCCATCTTCCAGTGATCAGACATATCTACCTCTTGTAGGCTATTGGTATTACACGGCCGACGAATATCGATCTATTCAAATACATCCGTCGATCTAGACAGCGAATCGTATCAGGCGGCGCAAGTGGTGCGCTGCAAACCACCAAAGTTGGGCTGCCTATGGCAGTACGGATATTTCTACGTTTTCATTCCGGTATACTGCGCCTCTGGCCAGGAGCATGGCGGCTTAGCCTATTAAGGGCAAAGCGATCATAGAACGGCCCTGACACAACACAGACTGAAGGACGACAAAATGCCCTCATTAGTTGAGTTGCGCCCGGTTAGCCGTGAAGATGTACAGCGAATCGCCGATTGGCTTGATGACACTGAAGTTGCTGAAGCATGGTTTGGCCGTTACACATACGGTGATGCAGCACACCTTGGTTACGAGCCAAAAGAGATGATCGGGGCTTCGAAAGAAGCATGGGATGAAGTATTTCACGATCCCCACCACGAACCTCATCGCGATATATTCTCCGTATACACGCTCTCAGGCGAACACATTGGTGAAGGTCAGCTTTCAATTGACGAAGCGCTAGGCGACGCTCAAATCTCGGTTCTTATTGGCCAAAAAGCACTCTGGCATCACGGTTACGGCACATCTGGCGTAATTGCCATGCTTGAGCACATATTCGAACATCTAGGTTTGCACCGAGCATGGGTCGATGTACCTGAGTACAACACATCGGCACGCGCCATGTTCGAGCACATTGGGTTCCAGCACGAAGGCACTCTTCGACAGAGCCGGCCTCATGACGGTGCTCGACACAACTCTGTGATCCTCGGCATGCTAGCCAATGAATACACTGCGGCATTCCCTGACGGCACACTGAGCCACGTTACGACCTGGGACGCCCCGAAGGTTTAGAGCAGCCCCAGTTTCGAGCTTCTATAAGCCGAGTGCTGGTCCGAGAACATCGAGATACTTCAAGGCTGAACCTGTATTCAGCAGCACTACTCGTTCGTCCTTCGCAATCTCCCCTGATTCCAGCAGTAATTCCAGTGCTGATAGCGTTGCGCCGCCTTCTGGAGCCGGGAATATGCCTTCGAATTCCGACATTACACGAACTGAGTCCACCATCTGATCGTCAGTAACCGTCAGTGCCGTTCCCCCGCTCTCACGAACAGCTCGAATCACTAGGAAATCACCAACAGCTGCCGGAACTCGCATTCCCGCCGCGAGAGTGGAAGGATTTTTAAACGGTTCTGCGAACTCTTCGCCCTTGTTGTAAGCATCGACCAACGGGGAGCAGCCAGAGGCTTGAACACAGATCATCCTTGGTCGTTCACTGCCTATCCACCCGAGCTGTTCCATCTCATCGAGGGCTTTCCAAATACCGACAATCCCGGTTCCGCCGCCAGTCGGATAAATCACAACGTCAGGAACCTCAAAACCGAGCTGCTCGACGATTTCGTAACCCATCGTCTTCTTACCTTCGACTCGATACGGTTCTTTCAATGTCGATACGTCGAAGTAGCCGTACTTTTCAGCGGCCTCTCCAGAAATTCGACCTGCATCCGTGATGAAGCCGTCAACCAAATTTAATTCCGCTCCATAGGCGGCACATTCAATCTGGTTCGCAATCGGAGCGTCTTTGGGCATGTACACATGAGCTTCCATACCTGCGGCGGCTGCGTATGCCGACATCGCTCCGGCAGCGTTACCGGCTGAAGGCATCGTTAGTTTCATCTGCTTCAGTTCGAGTGCTTTCGAAACAGCAGCCGAAAGTCCCCGCGCCTTGAACGATCCGGTCGGGTTCACACCTTCGTCTTTGATGAGCAGTGAACTCATTCCGAGCCGCGCACCTAATCGGGTTGCCTCGCGAAGCGGAGTAAATCCTTCGCCCAGCGTAACGATGTTTGCAGGATCAATAACCGGCATCACTTCTCGATACCGCCACATGTTCGGCTCACGCTCCGGCATCGACTCTTTAGTAAGAGTCTCAGCGGCTTTGGCAAGATCGTAGCGCGCCAAATATGGTTTGCCGTTCTTCGGGTTCAGCCGGTGTGGCATCTCGTGCCCGCACTCTTCGCCGGAAAGCGAGCACTCTAAGTGCGTAATGTGACTACGAATCTCTGTTCGATCTGACAAGCGAATCTCCATGCAAGGTCAAATTACTGAATTCGACTGAAAAATGATGACATTTAGCTCTCGATGATGAGGATACTCAAAATTTTCACGCCGGGCGTTGTAGCGTTAATGGGATCGCGCTCCGCCATGCTAGTGACAATCTCTAGCCCAGACGTCACTCGCCCGAAAACTGTGTGACATGAAACCAAATCGTCTGCACAGTTTTTTGATACTCCGTCTTCGTAAGCATCGAGCCAATTAGCAGCATCATGGGTGATAAAGAACTGACTGCCGTTCGTATTCGATCCCGCGTTCGCCATCGAAAGCACGCCAGCCGAATCATGCGACAACCCTCGATTGAACTCGTCGTTGAACGTATAACCGGGGCCCTCATCGTCACCATCAGGATCACCTGCCTGTGACATGAAACCAGCTAGTACACGATGAAATTCAAGCCCAGCGTAGAAGCCTAGTCGAGAAAGATTCACAAAGTTTTCGACCGCCATCGGTGCCAAATCGTCGTACAGTTCAAGTTCGATATCGCCTGCATCTGTCGAAATTACAACGTTGTAACTCAACGAAGTGTCCAGTGCGCCAATCGGCGCTCGTACCTCATCCCCAAATACAAGCATTTCGGGATCGCCCTCGTAACTAGGCACTGCGACCGGGTCGCCATACTCAGTTGGGCGCCAAGACATCCGGGTCGGGACCTGTTGGGAATCGACAACTCTACGTAGCCCGGTGCTGTCGGTGTCCACAAGCCAACCCGCTCCGAGCAGTGAGTCGATTCCCATTACTTCCGATCCATCCGGCGACCAGTCGGCGACCAAGAATTCGAGATTCGTATCGACGAACACAGGGTTAGACGATTCCAAATCTAAAGTGCCGATTTCTAGCGCCCCGCCCGCTCCAACTAAGCCAATATGAATGCCGCTGCCATCTGGAGCCCAACCGAAACCAACGCTTCCAAACGGTCCTAATACTTGGGGAGGTAATTGCAGTGATGGATCGAAGACCATCACTCGAACTAGCCCTTCAGTAGTGTTTTGAGAAGCCAATATCTGTGTTCTGTCGGGTGACCAGAACGGCAGGATGTGCTGTGCAGTGTCGTCTTCGGATATTAACGTCGACATCTCCAAAGTGATCGGATTTGTGCTCACGTCTTCTGGAATATCGGCTGTGAAAAGACCCCATCGGTCGCCTTCGAGACTCACGAACACAATCGATTTTCCGTCTGGTGAAATATTTGGCATTGAAACGCCACCATCAAAATCGGTAAGCTGCACAATTTCACGAGTAACCATGTCTAGCGAATACGCCTGCAACTGTCCCGTCGGATCCGACACATAAATCAATTTCGATCCGCCCGGCCACCAACTCGGCGCAAGCTCGACGAACCCGTTGTTATTGAAACTAGTATCAGCCGATCCCAACTGGGCAGTTTCGAGGTCGATGAAGAAAATTCCGCCGCCGTCTTGGTCTACGGTTTCGACGGCGATGATATTCGACGAACGCTGTCTTACCGTGATGTCAGATTGAGCAACTATCGCCTCATCATTTTCAGCGATTCCAGCTGGCAGAGTTACGGTAATTGCGTTTTCAAAATCACCGATTTCGTATCCAGCAATGAATACTGCAACTTCGTTGCCTCGCCCTGCCGACGAGTACTCATATTCGAATTCTTCCTCGGCAACATCCAGAATATTTCCGTGTTCGTCAGTAGCAATGACCACGAACGGTGATCCAGCACCGATCGGAACTGAATCGGTATCTGGAACTATATGAATAGACGTAGCGATCCCAGTGGAAATTGTTACGGGAGCAACACCTACTGCCTCAATGTCATTGAGCGTTGCCCTTGCCGTGATGCCTGAATCAGTGTGTACACCAGCGCTCGTTCCAACTGTGAACAAGCCATCAATTGAAATAGACCCGATATCAGGATTAGCGATGCTCCAATCGAGCTCTTCGATTTGCAGTTCATTACCGAACCTATCGGTAGCGAACGCCGATAGCTGATACGTTTCGCCAATCGCTAGGCTAGTCGGCAGACTGGACACGTGAAGTTCATCAAGGATTCCCGGATGAATGGTTCCCGAAATTGTCGCCTCGATCAATTTACCGTCAAGCTCGACTTCAATACTGACCAGTTCGACATTTTCTTCGGAAGCCACCGTACTCGGCTTGAATAATCCTGTTGAATCAACAGTGTCGCCGTCTCGCAATGCTGTGAACAATACAAGAGCCGAATCAAGCACATGCCCTGCTTCGTCGACAGTTTGAACGGCGATTGTTTCAGATCGACCAACCTGGAGATCGATGACACTTGGTACGACTGAAAATGCGTTGAGCGGGCCTTCGATAATTTCGATGCCGGTGCTTGCTGACACCACAGATCCTAGACGCTCAAATTCAACTGAAATGGCGTCTTTAAACATTCCCAAATCAGTCGCAGCGGTGAACTTCCCGTTGCTATCGATATCACCTACCGACTCATCGACGCTCCAGACAAAATTTGGTTCCTCGATCGGGTTACCTAGAACATCGAAGGCGATTGCCAAAAACTCAACCGTATTGAACGAAGTTACAGACGATTGGCTTTCTTCAATCACCACCCAACCTGCTTCGCCAGCACCTACTGAAATAGTTATCTCTTCGGTGTCAATAACGTCACCTCGGACAGCAGTCAAGGTAACAACGAAATCACCAGTAAATTCGAACGAATGCGTAGGTTCGATATCAGTACTACCAGAACCATCACCGAAGTCCCAGCTATAACTATCAGCGTCGGCCAATTCACCCAGAAGAAAAGTGACATCAAACGGAGCATTTCCTGAATCTGTCGTAACGGTGAACTCTGCGACGGGAGGCGACGCGCAAGCGACAAATAAGAGCATTGCTACTCCCACGAAAATCAACGCCATAGTACGAACGAACGAAGATGCTCGGGTGTTCACTAAATTTGATTGTGGAATGCCGCTCAGAATAGTCTCCAATTTGCCTGTCGAGGCAGTCTATGTGCGATCACGGTTAATAGGTAACGAATTAGGGTACGTCGTACTACCGATTTGGGATTGGCGTACTAATTTCCCTAATCCGCACATAGGGGCAATAAACGACCATTTAAGCATATGTGTACACGTAGGCAACCATGGGGTTCACACGAACGTTAGAAACCCAACTGAAATCTAGTCTGGATTCATACGAATAATTAACACTCTTTCTAAGAGCGTTTAGCAGAGCGGGTTTCGGTTCAAGTAAATGACTTCAAAAATTCTGATCGTTGACGATGAGCCAGATATCCTAGAACTCGTGCAGACTCGGCTAGAAATGGCCGGATACGAAACAGTTACTGCTGAGAATGGTGAAGAGGCTTTGAAAAGCTTCTTTGCCGACCGTCCCGATCTCGCCCTTATCGACTTAGAAATGCCCGGAATGGACGGCTTTGAACTGTGCGAACGTATTCGCCAAATGTCAGACGTTCCGATCTTATTTCTAACCGCTTTTGGTTCTGAGACTCACCGGGTAAAGGGTCTTCAAGTTGGTGCTGATGACTACATCGTAAAGCCGTTCTCGAAAAACGAACTGGTTGCGAGAGTCGAGGCGAATCTACGTCGAGCTTCGATGCCGTCGATCCAGCGAGACGAACAGATTTACGCCGATCCAGTACTGACTATCGATCACAGCGCCCATCTGGTAACTGTGCGCGGAAACGAAATCTCACTTTCTCCTCTCGAATACCGATTGCTTACGGCGTTATTGAAGCACCCAGGACAAGTATTGAGTCACACTCAACTGCTTAACCTAGCCTGGGGACCGAACTCGGCAGAAACATCGACCGACAGCGTACGACTCTACATTTCGTACATCCGTGGAAAGATCGAAGAAGATCCAAAGAATCCTCGACTCGTCGAAACGGTTCGAGAATTCGGCTACCGCTACGTTCGCCCACTTGGTAACACCGAACGAGCCGCCGCATAGGCTCTCGGGGGAGAGAGTAGCAAACGCTACTCTGTAGTCTGCATTCCTTGGTACAACTCGAATAGTATTTCCTGCCGTACGTACGCGTCTGAAAGCGGCGATACGACTTGTTGTGATTAGTAATCACAGCATGTTAAGTCGGATTGCGGAAATCGTTCTAGTCCCAATGTGATGCGAAGCCGCTGGATGAGAACCAAGATCAAGATCTGCCTCAAAGATCGGGGTAGCATCTCCCGACGCCGAGTCCACATCACAACACGTACGCCCCAGCCAGGCGCCGCCTCACCTCACTCGTTCGTCCATTCGAAGACACGAGGACTGCAGGATTGTTACCGAGGGAGGTGAGACATCTTGAGACTGTAGTACGTCGACTCAACTGAGCGTATCCGCCCTGATGCGTCAGCGAATATTCCTCAATGTTCACATGGGAGTGGCGTACGAGAACAAAACGATCGCCTACGGAATGTCGCCCCGATAAGCTCGGAGGGTAATTAGCAGTAAGGCGCAACTGATGTCTAACGAACTCGAAAAGTACGAGTAACCGTCTAAGGCGGCGTACGCTAGTACCTAGTCTGGACGCTCAGCGATCGGCAACGCTACGGTGAATGCCGAGCCCTTGCCGTACTCACTTTCGAGTCGGATAGAACCGCCCTGGGTTTCAGCAAGAGTCTTCGTAATCGCAAGACCTAGTCCTGTGCTACCCGGTGGACGTTTTCCGTTGTTAGATATGCGTACGAACTTGTCGAAAATTCGAGCCTGATGTTCAGGTTTAATACCTTCACCAGTATCACGCACCGTAATCTCGATCTGATCTCGAACAACTTTGCCAGTTACAGTCACACTGCCACCTTGTTGGGTGTAGCGGACTGCGTTAGTCAGCAAGTTCGAAAATATCTGAGCGCAGCGCTCCCGGTCAGCCCAAATTGCTCGCATCTTCCCGGGAATTTTCACTTTGAGATCGAGTTCTTTCTCATCAAACTGGGAAGCCATCGATTCAGTAAGTTCCGTGAGAAGACCCTGAATTGAAACCTCACTGAGCTCAAGCCCCAAATTTCCCGCTTCTAAACTAGAAATATCTAGAAGGTCAGCCACCAACCTGCTCAGCCGCAAGCCGTTGCTGTGCGCCTTGCCAAGAAGTCGCCCAATGCCGGGATCGACTTCACCACCGGCACCGTCGAGAACTAGCTCGATGAAGCCTGTCAAAGAAGTGAGTGGAGTTCGAAGTTCGTGCGAAACCATCGAAACAAACTCTGACTTCGACTTATCGACCGTACGCTCCTGAGTGACGTCTCTGAACACCCACAATCGCCCCATATATTCGGATGTTCCGCCGGTTGCGGGTGCCGAAGTCATGGATAGGGTACGAGGCTCCGGTGCGATGATCTGAACATCTTCAGACGTAACCGATAGCTCTTGGTTGTCGTTTATCTCAGAAAGGCGCCGCATGAAACTACGTCGATTGCCAAATTTGACTCCCGTTCCTGATCGCGTCGTCTCCCATTCAGTCCCTATGATCGAATCAGGATGATCGAACCCGAAAGCATTCGCATACGACTGATTGGCCCATACGATACGATCGTCATCTCCAACCAAAACAATCGATTCCAAAGCAGAATCGAGCAGAATGTTCATTCGCGTTGTCATCAAGGTCAGGTCAGACTGAACTGACTGCCGGCCAGAAATCAACGAATACATCGATACCGTTGCGAGGCCAGTGATGACCAAACCGGCAGCCAACACGATCATCCACAACTGTGATTCAAGCCGAGTTATTCCATAGCCTTCGGGCTGACTGAACTGCAGATACCAATTTCGTCCAGCCAGATTCAATTCAACTACGTGGCTTGTTCCTAGCACCCACTCCTTATCGGTGGCTCCGTTCGGAATGGGGAACACTTCTTGCGGGTCTTCATTTTCGCCAATATCGACCACACGGAAATCAATGTCGCCCAATCCCGCTCGTTCTACAGGACCTGCTAGAAAATCGGCGACTCTATATACACCTGTTCCAAATCCACGTAATTCTGAAGACCCTAGTAATTCATCCGGTTGGCTAAAAATTGGTGTAAAAACCAACACAACCGCCTGATCATGAGGATTCGACGCCGAAGGAACGGGAGGCGAAGCGACGATTTTCCCTTCTAACTCGGCCTGATTCATCAAAGGGGTGTACCTAGGGTGATTTATCAAGTCTTCACCGGGATTCAAAATTCCGAGTGTTTCAGGGTATGTAAATGCTACCGGCAAGTAGAACGGGCGATATCCACGTGATTCAAGACTGAAATCCTCATTCAACTGCAATGACATCATCCGATTGAAGTCGGCGGTTTCGCTATCGTTTACCTTTTTTATGTAGCCAAGAGCATGGACTGACCAGTTCTCTCGTTCTAACGCGGTGGCAAACGTCCTAAACTGAGTCGGATTTACATCACCAGACGCTTCAAGGAATCCTCGAATTGCGGCCAGTTCGCTCAAACTCTTTTTGAACTCAGCATCTACTTCCAGCGCAACTGAATCTACCAACTCTTCGAATCGAAGATTACTCTGAGACTGGTTAATCGTACGAATTGAAATCGCCGTAGCCAAAGTCATTGCAAGCAACATCGCCAACGTGGCAGCCGCTGCAAACGATGGCAATCGTTGCAGCAAGTGACCAGCCGCCTGATCTTTCTCAGCAACAGATCGTCCACTGTCTTTGACGAGCCTTGGAATAGCTGGATTTGCCAAACTGAAAAATCGCTCACTCGCTACGGTTTGCGCAGCGAAAAACGAGTCGCTGCGTATCGAGCTGATTAACCCGATACAAGCATCATCAAAGATGAAGGTGTGATTAGCGTTGGGGGCGACACCCAGCCCGCGTGTGAACTGGCTCTGAACTTACGAGTCGGTCACGATCGAACGAGAATGCTAGTTGAGCAATTCTGCACGTTCAGTCCAGAGCAATTCTCGATCTAAATTCGATGACAATTTCTGGGCAACGATCTCGGCGCACTCTCGTGTATCAGCCGGCTCGCCCGATTCGAGTTCGATCGACGTGAACGGCAAATCAGGCATTCCGCACGGAATTATGTGCTGAAAAAACGAAAGGTCGGTCGATACGTTCAGCGCGAATCCGTGCATCGTCACTCCACCGGAGATTCGAACTCCGATCGCGGCGATCTTCCGACCCTGAGGATTTCGTTTGATATCTCGCTTTTCATCAGGCACTCCATCGACCCAAACACCGGTTTCACCATCGACCAAGTGGGCATCGATACCGTACTCGACCAGAGTTTCTATGATCGATTTCTCAAGTATTCGAACGTAAGTGACAGGTCCCAATTTCGCCACGCGTACATCGATGATCGGATAACCGACCAACTGGCCAGGACCGTGATACGTCGCCTCACCCCCACGATCTGTTTCGAAAATCTCAACCCCCGCGGTCAACAACTTCGAACGCTCAGTTACCAGATGAGTATCGTCGGCACGACGTCCGAGAGTCACAACGTGACGGTGTTCTAGGAAAAGCACCGAATCGGAAATCGACCCCGATTTACGTTTATCAACCAATGAGCGCTGAAGATCAAGCGCCGACCCATAGTCGATTTCACCCAACCACGTGGCACGCAGTTTGGTGCCAGTTACTCCTGAATCGGAGTTCATTTGAGATCAGAATCGCTACGTATAGCTTCGATTCCAGATTTCACTGCTTGCAGGAATGTAGACGCCTCGGCACCATCGATGATCCGGTGATCGAACGACAAGCAGATGTTCATCATCGAACGGACAACGATCTCGTCGTTTCCATTGTTCGAAATCACGACCGGACGTTTCACGATAGCTTCAGTTGTGAGAATAGCCGCTTGCGGGTGATTAATAATCGCTCCGCCCCAAACCGATCCTAGCGAACCAGTATTGTTCAACGTGAACGTGCCACTCCGCACATCTTCAATCGTCATCTTTCCAGAACGAGCTCGCTTAACGACCCCGTCGAGATTTCCAGCGAGTTCGGTAACAGTTGCATCGGCAGCGTTGTGAACCACCGGAACGACCAGTCCACCATCTGCGGCTACTGCAACTCCCACGTTGATGGCCTTTTTCAACACGATCTTGCCGTCTAGCCAACTCGAATTGAGCCGTGGATTGGCTCGTAACGCGCCAGCGACAACGGATAGTGCGATAGGCAAAAAAGTGAGCCGAACACCGTTTGCGCTCTCGAATCGCTCCTTGTTGGCAGTACGCCACTCGACCATCCCCGTCACATCGACTTCAATCGCCGACCATGCATGAGGAATCTCGGAAACCGCTTTCACCATGTGATCGGCAATCATGCGTCGTATCGGCGTGGGCTCGATAATTTCGTCTTCACCTTCGACGACAGTACCCCGTGGAGAGGCAGTGGAAGCGCTACCTCGACGATTTTCGACAGCAGCCAATACGTCCTTCTTCGACACTCGCCCGCCAAGACCTGTGCCAACCAACGAATCCAAATCAACATCGTTTTCAGCTGCCAAACGCGTCACGACAGGGGAGAATCCCTTTTTTCGAGTCGAAGTGCTGCTCGAACCCGAAGAACTGCCATCACCTACGCCAGAAGTCGTAGTGGACGCAGGCTCAGAAGTTGAAAGGCTGGTATCGAGAAACGCGCCGCCAGTAGGACCCACGTTCGCGCCCTGAACCAATGTTCCGATTCTGCTTGCTGATGGCGAACTAGTAGCTGCCTGTGTACTCGCCGGGGTAGCGACTACCTCGTCAGCAGTATCCATTTCAGCGATAACCGCGCCCATAAGAACCGTTTCACCCTCGGCAGCGAGAATTTTCGTGAGAGTGCCAGTCGCCGGCGACGGAACGTCCATAGCGACTTTGTCGGTAATCACCTCGACCAGCGGATCGTACTTTTCGATCGTGTCGCCGGGGGCTTTTAACCATTTGCCAATCACTGCCTCGGTTACCGACTCGCCAACATGTGGCAATTCAATGTTGAAAGCCATCTCTAAATCTCCGATAGCTTCGTAATTGCTGCCAAAATTTTCTCAGGCGAAGGCATGAACGCTGCTTCTTGAATCGGAGAGAACGGCATCGGTGGAAGTTCTGGCGGACCAAGTCGGGTAATCGGACCGTCAAGATCGAAGAAACATCGTTCGCCAATAATTGCAGCAACTTCAGAAGAAATGCTCACAGCAGGAGTGTCTTCCTGAACGATCAACGCCTTACCCGTTCGGGAAGCCGATTCGGCAATGGCGTCGGCGTCGAGAGGACGTAACGTACGCAAATCTAGAACTTCAACATCAATACCGCTCGCTGCAGCCATTTCAGCAGCCTGAAGAGCGTAGTGCAGCATTAGCCCGTACGTAACGATAGTCATATCGGTACCGGGCCGTTTGATCTCCGCTTTACCGATCGGAATCGTGTAATCCTCGTCCGGCACGTCACCCTTCACCAATCGATATGTCCGCTTATGTTCAAGCACGATCACGGGATCGTCGGTACGAATAGCGGTGGCGAGCAATCCCTTGGCGTCGTAAGGGGTAGCTGGGGCAACGACGGAGAGCCCCGGCGTGTGCGAAAACAGTACTTCTATGCTCTGGGAGTGGTACAAGCCGCCTCTGACACCGCCTCCGTAAG
This sequence comes from Chloroflexota bacterium, assembly GCA_018649665.1. Classification (GTDB taxonomy): domain Bacteria; phylum Chloroflexota; class Dehalococcoidia; order Lucifugimonadales; family Lucifugimonadaceae; genus Lucifugimonas. The sequence goes on from JABIHL010000147.1 coordinate 16,748, forward strand.
GTATCCGCACAGTCATAGGCGCAGTCTTCACGCCGTTCGTGCCGTACCGCACTTTCGAGGCTTCACCGACTAGTTGATTTATGGCTGGCCAAACAAAATCCGCAAACTGGATTTCAGCGATAGACCGCAAACCATTAACTGCTGCCCCAAGCGCAACTCCACAAATTGACGATTCCGCAAGCGGCGTATCGATCACTCGGTTCTCACCAAATTCGTCGATAAGACCGTCTGTTGCCAGAAATACTCCACCGCGGCTACCAACATCCTCACCGAGAACGATCACCGAATCATCGCGACGCATCTCCGACTGCAAGGTTGCTCGAACTGCTTCGATTACTGTCTGCTCGCCCATTAAAACTTACCTCCGACAGAATCGACCACGTGATCAAACATCGTATCGACGCTCGGGTAGGGTTCAGCATCCACAGTATCGGTAGCGACGTTCACCCGTTTTTTAGCAGCAGCGTGAATTTCTTCGTCTGCATCATCGGTAAGCAGATCACGTCGTTTCAGTAGGTCAGACAAAATTTTGACTGGATCTCTCTCTGCCATCTGAGCGATGTCTTCAGCGGAACGATAGCGAGTGTGGTCGTCGTCGGTCGTGTGAGGGAGAAGTCGTTCGACCGATGCCTCGATCAGCGTAGGACCTTCTCCTGCCCTCGCACGTTCTACAGCTGCTTTGGTCACTTCGTGAACAGCCGCAACGTCGGTGCCATCTACTTGCACTCCGGGGAACCCATATCCAATCGCCCTACTGGCGACACTCTCGACTCCCATTTGTTTTTCGATAGGAACGGAAATCGCGTATCGGTTGTTCTCACAAAAGAAAATCACCGGTAGTTTGTGAACACCTGCGAAGTTCATCGCCTCGTGCGTGTCTCCCTGGGAAGAAGCACCATCGCCAAAGAACACGACCGTCACGGCATCCGATCCCTTCAACTTGTCAGCAAGTGCAACTCCGGCGGCCTGCGGAAGCTGCGTGGCGATAACGTTCGAAAAATTGAACAAGTCAACACGAGGATGCGCTCCGTGAAGCGGAAATTGCCGTGCCGCGCTCATTGGGTCTGCTTCCTTTGCTAGGAACCCACGCAGCATCTCTTCCGGCGTTGTGCCAAGTGCCATCATCGCTGCGAACTGGCGATAGTAGATCAAATAGTGATCTTTTGAAGGATCGGTCGCCTCGACACAAGCAACCTGAGTCGCCTCATGTCCTTGGGCGGAAGCGGCGATCGCTGCTTTCCCTTGGCGATTGAGTAGCCAGACCCTCTCATCGAGGTAACGACTGAGCACCATGGTCTGATAAAGCTCTAGGAGACGTGTTCCCGAGAGTTGTCCGGTTGGATTTGAAGGGTTGTTTGCAGTTGCTGACATGGACGGACATTATATGAGGCATAACCCGCCGAGATAGACCCAAAACCTTCGACTCACGCACAGTATTTCTACCGTATCGTCTTGCAGTGATCGTTCTATGCAACGATCTTGGATATACTTTTTGGCTTGTGAATTTCATGCACGGCGCAATCTGACATCAGTAATTGCGTCAATCAATTTCGTGGAGAACAGAATGAAACGGCTGCTATTACTAATTTCATTGCTTACGATCTCATCACTCGTATTCGTAGCGTGCGGTGAAGACCAACCCGAACCTGTAGCTGCCACAGTCCCATCTGCGCCAGCTGCAACAGGTGGACAGTTGGACGACACAGCAGTGATGCTCTCGTCCGGTGACGAAGCTCGCGCACCATCGGGAGCGCTCGACACATCAAAGACTTACCACGCTACGTTCGTGACCGACGCCGGTGAGTTCAAAATTCTGCTCTTCGATGATGAGGCTCCTCTAACCGTAGAAAACTTCATCAACCTCACAACTATCGGCTTCTACGATGGCTTGATGTTCCACCGAGTAATCCCAGAGTTCATGGCTCAGGGCGGCGACCCTAAAGGCACTGGAGCCGGTGGCCCTGGCTATCGATTCCGTGACGAATTTGACGCTACCCGACGCCACGACAAGCCGGGAGTTCTCTCCATGGCGAATGCTGGTGCGAATACCAACGGCAGCCAATTCTTCATCACGTTCGTTCCAACCCCTCACCTCGATGGTAAGCACACCGTATTTGGAGAAGTTATCGAAGGTCTTGAGAACGTATTGAGTATCGAAGTTCGCGATCCCGGCACAGCGCAACTACCGGGCGATCTGATCAAATCGATCACTATTACCGAAAGCTAAACATCGAACGCTTGCTCATTCAGCAAGCGTTCAGTAGGAGAAACCATGGCAGACCTAACCCCACCATCAGGTGAACTCGACAACTCAAAGTCGTACACAGCCACGTTCAAAACGGAACGAGGCGAATTTGAACTAATGTTGTACGCAAATGACGCACCGCTCACGGTTGAAAACTTCATCAACCTCGCACGTGCCGACTTCTACAATGGCACCACTTTCCACCGTGTAATCCCCGGATTCATGGTTCAGGGTGGGGATCCTACGGGAACCGGCACAGGTGGCCCCGGCTACCGCTTCGGTGACGAGTTCAACAAAAACCTGCGCCACGACTCAGAGGGAATTTTCTCGATGGCGAACGCAGGTCCTGGCACAAACGGAAGCCAGTTCTTCATCACATTGGCGCCAACCCCTCACCTAGACGGACGACACACGGTGTTCGGCAAGATCATCAGTGGCATGGACGCTGTGAAGGCTATTCGAGAGCGAGACCCGATGAGCGACCCAGAACCGGGCGACATGATCGAGACGGTCGTCATCAACGAGAAGTAGTTCTCGACTACGAATCGGCAACATGAAAAGGGGCTACTCGCAATGAGTAGCCCCTTTTATATTTCACGAATTATTTGCTTGTAAGCCTAGTCACCCGGTGAAGACACCGGTGCTGCGCTGCCTATCCCAGTCACCGAGTCACCAGCGTCAGCCGATTCTTCGTCAACTGCCATGGTGGTCGCCTTCTGGAACGTCAGCAACCGTCCGCCGACACCCAGCCAAACGTTCTCGCCCAAATCAACTTCCGGACCAACAGGTCGACTGTTTACCCGCATTGACGGGTCGCCAACAGCACGCTTGTGCACGAGCTTGACCTTATCGCCGCTGAACTTGAACGTGCCGCCTGCAAATGGCAAATCTTTTACTTCGCCAGCATCAACACTGCTCTTTGAAAGTAGTCGTCGAATCAGGCTACGGTCCAATCGTGAGAAGTCGACAACAACTCGGTCAGCGTCATCCATGATGAATCCGAACGGTGAAGTCTTCCGTGACACCCAGATCGTGAACACAGCGACGACGATCAACAATGCGCCGATCACACCGAAGAGCCATATTGGAAGACCGAGAATCAAATCCGGTTCCTCAACGATCAACGCCGATGAAGTAGCCAATGGCGCAACACGTGTGTACGCGCGGCCCTCGAAGATGCTGTCGAGTACGACTTCGACTTCATACGCACCCGTCTCAGGGATAATCGCTGCGATGTCGAACTCCCAGGCCATGCCCAGTTCTGGCTCGTCAACAGTCAGCACAATTGCGTCAAATGAACCTGCAGAACCGTTCAGAACTGCTTTGATGTCGGACGGACTAGTGAGATACGGATAGTCGCCGACTCGTACTTGGACTCGGGCGACCGTAGCGTACTTACCTACAGCCGTTTCAACATCGTTGACAGCGGTAAGACTCAACGTTGGGAATGATTCGCTACGGAATGCCGTATCGCTCCGCAAAATCGACGAATAGTCGGTCCACGTCAGTTGAAGTACAACATCGTTAATGCCTTGCGACTTCGGAGCGCTCAATTGAACAGAGTAAATTCCGTCGGCGGCAAACTGGTCGCCATTCTCACCAGCATCGTTCAGTGAAACGACTTCCGTTGTTCCGCTTGCCTTGCTGATAGTGGCAGTCATTTCCGCGCCAGACAGAAGTTGGGCAGATTCACCATTGAAAGCCGCCGCTTCAATGATTGCAGCCTCGCCAACCGGTAATGGGGGCTGTTCGATCAAGCGAAGATCAAGTGGGTTCCGCACATCCACGCTTGCAACGAGCTTCGAGGCAGGTCCCGATCCCTGAAGAGTCCAATTACCCGGCACTGGCGAAATAATTCGGATGATAACCGCAGACGGTGTCTCGCGAATCTCCACGTTTTCCATCTCGGAAGCAGCTCGCGTACCGTTTGGAGAGAAGACCGCAACATCGACCATGTCGTGCTGTCGGACGAACACCGTAGTGAACTCAGTTGTGTGAGGCGCTATATCGAGTGTCACGATAGCTGCCGAGTTGTCGTGCATCTCGACGTCCATCGCATTTTCAAGCGAAAGTGCGGAGTAGTTTTCAAATAGTGCAGCAACGCCCTCAGCAGTTCCGGTGTCATAGAACACACCGTCAGAACCTGTCGAGAGTCCACTCAACAAATCTCGAAGTACTGGTTCGGAAGAAGGAAGGGTGATTACATCAATCACCCAGCCCTCGGCAGAGAACAAATCGGCGACGCTGACAAGTCGCTCTCGGGTGTTTTCCGATTCGCCAAGTATCCGACCCGAAGTAATAAATGCGACTCGTGATCCCTCAACCGCGTCTATCCGCGAGAGGAAAGAGAACGCATCGGTGAGAGCGGCGAATTGATCGGATCTTCCGGGTCCGATATCCATAGAACGAATTTCGGTTACCACGTCGTCAACGAGTCTTGTGCCAGCCGGACCCGAATCCGCAGATACGATCTCGTTGGACTCAACACCGTACGACGCCGCAGCTATCGTTCCGGCAGTAGTTCCACGAGCAATCGTTAGCGCTGCAGTTTCCACCGCATCTAGATCACGCTGAACTGGCGATGCACCCTCATCGATGAGGATGATCATGACCCCATTTTCACCAATGGGATCGGCGGCTCGAGCAGGCAGTGCTGCTCCTGCAAATAATACGGTAATAGCGATAAGAGCTATCAGTGATGGACGACGCATTTCGAACTCCGGAAATTAGCATGTGCTCCGAGAGGCGATATTTCGTCTCACGAAACGACTATTGTCAGTACATCAACGTTACTCATTACTGATGATTGCGGTCAGATTGCACTTGGTACGTATTTCGAGTGATTTTTCAATGCACCCGTTTGTAAAGCGCACTTCGACTCGACTTCTCACGTCGCGAGCCGTTGACCGTTCAGTTCGCTATGCCTACACTCGGGCGGCTGGTTAGGTCAGCAACACTGCTGACTAGCTTTTACTGAATGGAAAAACGATGAAGATCACCGGATACGCAATTACTCTGTACGAATTCCCCCTCAACAGGCGCATGGGCGATGCGAACTCGCCTTCTGGTCGTATCCGTGGGGCATCGAACGTACTCGAACTATTTACCGATGAAGGCATCACTGGCGTGTCGTTTGGAGGCGGTGGAGCAGGTCCACAGATCAAATCGATGGTCGAAGGCATGCTCATGGGCGAAGACCCACGTCGCGTAACGGGTCTTTGGAAACGCATGGTCGACCGAGCATTCAAAGCCGGTCACGATGGTGTTGTCAACGATGCAATCGCTGTTCTCGATGTCGCTCTTTGGGATATCAAAGCAAAAGCGAACGACGAACCACTATGGAAAACCCTCGGTGGCTCTAACCCGAAGGTGCACGCATACGCATCTGGTCTCGACTCTCCCCTATCCGACGACGAGATCGAAGACTGGTACGGCATGATGGCAGCCGATTGGGGATTCAAGGGCGGCAAGCTCAAAGTTGGGCTAGACCAAGACGCTGATCTTCGACGAATCGGTCGAATGAAGAAGGGTCTCGAACGAGCGACCGACAAGCCACTTCTCTACATCGATGCGAACGAAGTCTGGAATCCCAAGATGGCGATTCGCAAAGTTCGCGAAATGGAAGAGCAGTTCGACATTGCATGGGTCGAAGAGCCAGCACGACGCTGGGATTTCTTAGGCCTTCGCCGAATATCTGACCAAATCAAGGCTCCGGTATGTGCCGGTGAAAATCTCGACTCTCTAGGCGATTTCTTACCCTACTTCCACAACCGATCCGCCGATGTTGTTCAGGTCAGCCACGGCATGACCGGCATCACTTGCGCTCTTCAACTCGCCGATGCTGCGTACGGCTTTGAGTTGCCGATTACGCTCGGTGGTTCACCCGGAAACATGAACGCACAACTTGCACCATGCATTCCTAATTTCTTAACTCTCGAAGCGCAAAATGCCGAGCCAGACGATGGCGTGATGACATCCGACATCAAGATCGTCGATGGCTGGGCCATATGTGGCGACCAACCCGGAACGGGTGTGAGCTTCGATCCAGAAGCACTTGCCCAGAAGAAGGTCGAAAAGGTTAGTGCATCCGCAGGACCGTCGCCTTTCGGGCGACGACCCGGATCTGGCCTATGGGACAACCCCCCGTCCAAGGAAGAGGCAGCTGCAGCTGCGACCGGCGTAAAGGGAGAACACTTCGTTCCTGCACACGGATCGAAAACCCAATAGGCCGATTCCGCTAACAACGAAAATCTTCCAACAGCACAAAATACCAAGTAACAAAAAAATGAAAATTACCGGATATAGATTAGAAAAATTCACCCAGCAGCTCGACCGAGCTATTGGTGACTCGAACTTCCCAGCTGGCGACGACCTCATGGATATGGCGATCCTCTGGATTGACACTGACGAAGGCATCAGCGGAATGGCTCCAGCAGGGAACGACGCCATCGCCAGCCTCTTCCACGTAATCGAAGGCAAGGACCCACGCGGTGTTGTTGGCCTTTGGAAAGACATGGTCGATTGGGTGCACAAAGGAAACAACGAAGGCGCTGTAAACGGCGCAATCGCTGCTATCGATGTAGCGCTATGGGATCTCAAAGCCAAGATAGCCGACGAACCTTTGTGGCAAACCCTCGGCGCCCGTGAAGGTCGCGCCAAGGCGTACGCGTCAGACATCGGATACAACCTATCTGACGAAGAATTACACGCCTTCTACACGAGAATGGCAGATCACGGAGTCGATGGCGGCAAGATCAAGGTCGGGCTCAACATGGACGATGATCTGCGCCGAATCGGCATCATGAGAGATGCGTTCCGCAAGGTGAAAGATCGCCCATACCTAATGATCGACTCCAACGAGTACTGGTCGCCAAAACAGGCGATCCGGTACATCAACCAGATCGAAGAACACTTCGAGATATTCTGGGCTGAAGAACCAGCACGACGTTGGGATTTCGATGGCCTACGCCAAGTTTCTCGAAACGTGTCGGCGGCAGTTGCATCGGGCGAAAATCTCAACGACATTGGGCAGATGTACCCGCTCATTTCGCAGCAGGCTATCGACGTCGCGAACGTCGGTGTTGGTCACTCCGGTATCACCGGCGCTCGTCAGGTTTCAAACATGTGCTACGCCTACGAAATACCAGTAACGATGATGAACTGCCCTGCCAACTTTATGGCTCCGCTGGCAGCAGCTCTTCCGAATCACAACATGATGGAAGTGGTAGACCCGGGGCGTGAAGGTGCATTCGCAAGTTGGGACAACCACATAGAAGATGGCTGGATCGTGATGGGCAACAAGCCTGGGCTTGGCATCGAAGTTTCTGAAGAGAAGCTAAAAGCCATGCAGGCCGTAGATTTCGGACGAAAGCCCGGATTCCCGTTCCCTCGACGTGAAGGTGCTGGGCTCTGGATCAAGGACATTGAGTCGGGTGAAGTTAGCTGGAAGTAGTTTTCTAGCTCTAAATATGTGTTGTTGAAGTGAACAGCTTGAAGCAGGTAATAAGCAAGTGACAGATCGACTAAAAGGCAAAGTATGTTTGATCACCGGTGGTGGTCGTGGCTTAGGCAAAGCGATAGCCCTGGCATTCGCAAAAGAAGGCGCCAAAGCAGTTGCAATCAGTTACGTTTCGAACGAAAAGTACGCTAAAGATACCTGCGAGCAACTGGCTGAATTAGGTACAACTGCCTACATGACTCCGGTCGAAGTAACGAGTCGGGAATCGATCAATGCGTGGGTCAACCACATTATCGATACCGAGGGTCATATCGACGTGCTCGTCAACAACGCCGGCATCAACAAACAGGGGCCGATCGACACAGTCACTGAAGAAGATTGGGACGAGATCATGGCAGTAAACCTGAAGGGACCTTTCATGGTTTCTCAGGAAGTTCTTCCAGACATGGTCGACTCTGGCGGCGGACGCATCATCAACATCGCTTCCGTAAGCGGGTTGTATGGCGGACCGACCACGGCGCACTATGCTGCTTCGAAGGCGGGTCTCATCTCGCTCACCCAAGTCATTGCGCGCTGGGGAGCCGAGCACAACATCATGGTCAATTCGATCTCTCCGGGCATCATCGAAACCGACCTCACACGAGAAGAGTTGGCTTCGGGCGGCGGTGCGGGCGTAGTTGCGCTTACATTGCTCAAACGCCCCGGCCAGGTAGAAGACGTTTCGTCGATCGCAGTGATGCTCGCAAGCGACGAACAGAACTACATGACGGGACAGACAATCTCTCCAAACGGCGGAAGCTACTTCACCGATTAATCGCTGTATTTAGGCAATCAAAAAAGGCGTACCAACCGGTACGCCCTTTTTAGTGTTCCGTTTCAGGTGAACAGCTATTCCATATCCTGCCGTGCAATCTGCAAGGCAGTTGCTAGGAACGCTATGCCCCAGATCAAAGCCATAACGCCGAAGATCATGACGCCTTCTTCAGTCTTCACAGGGAAGATCGAAACAAGGACTACTGTCACCAAACCAATCAACGCGATAGCCCAACCGAATTCCTTCCGAACAATCCCGCTAATGGCGAGTCCGCCACCAAGTGGAATCAACGAAATGTAAGCGACGTAGCTGGCTGTCTGGTAGATCCCAAAGAGACCTGCATGAAGTGTTTTGGCAATAATCGTCGTACCAGCGGCCGATTCAGCCGCACCTGCCACACCTGCCTGCGCACCCATAATCGCGGTTCCAAGCTTCTCGGCGATACTCGACTCTGCAAGTGTTATTCCGAGCACGATTGCCCAAAGACCGAGCGCAGCCGTCGAACCCAGTACTCCAACCGTCATTCGATAACGAGATTGCCCTTCAGGAGCGATCTTCCAAAGACCAATAATCCCTCTCGTGTAGAGGATAATTCCGAGAAGAATAAGTACGGAATAAATTTCTACGGTTCCCGAATTATCACCAAGTGCCTTGATATAAGCATCGGAGTTTTCAGGGTCGATTGGTTCAATACCGTTCGTCGGCATCAAGAAGTTGAAAACGACAACCAATATAGGACCAATTATCAGTGACCATTTTGCGACGGCATCAATCTTCCCCGTGGGGGTACCTGCAGTAGTCATATTTGCCTCCAGGACCGACCCGTGCGACGAATTACGATGACTCGCCTGAGTTAATTTCCGGTTTCCGGTCTGTGCGGGAGGTTAAATTTTCCCAGCAATTAGTGCACATTTTGTATTTGGGAAACGAACTCTCCAAAACAAACCGACTCTTTGGTTCTGTCCGATTTACACTAGTCGAGCCCTAAAAGATTTCGACATCTTCCTGAATCGTAATTACGAATTCCACCACTCCCTTATTTTGCTCGGGCAGCGGGTTATCACGGTGGTAGAGCACGGTAAGCCCCTACAGCGCTAGCGTGTGATTCGAAACGTTCGTACGGCACACCGCCTGTAATGAGAGTCATTTGGCACAAACTCGACCTTAAATCCTTAGTGCAGCGAGTTACACTGCCGCCCAATACACAAACTTGATCGGCACCAACGTCAGATCGTCCACGAGAGATAAAGTAAACGTTCCCATGAAAGTAACGAAAATCACAAGCTATTCGGTCCAGGGTGAATCAGGCCGAGGATATTTCATCGTGAAAGTCGATACCGACGCAGGTCACTACGGTTTGGGTGAAATTGGAATGCGCGGCTGGGGAGTGGCTATCGGGCACGCCATTGAACATCTTTCCGAACTCGTGACTGGTGCTGATCCGTGGGAGACTGAGCGCCTGTGGCAAGAGATGTTCCGCTCGGGATTCTTCCCCGCCGACACTGTCTACTCATGTGCGATCTCGGCAATAGATATTGCGCTATGGGACATCAAGGGCAAATCAGTCGACAAGCCGGTCTACAAACTCCTTGGCGGCCCGGTGCGAGAAAAAGTCGTTTCGTACGCCCACGTGCAAGGCATTGACATCCCAGACGTCGTCGATAGTGCCAAGAGCCTGCAAGACGACGGCTGGAGATTCCTGCGCTGGCACCAACTGGAGACTTCTCCGTACGACTCGAACGGCATCGGAGTATTCGACCCGCTTGCATCGATGCGAAAGACGGTCGAGTCGTTCTCGGCTGTCAGAGACGCTGTCGGCTGGGAGACTCAACTTTGTCTCGACATTCACACACGACTCGAACCGGCAATGTCGGTGCAGCTATCGAGAGACCTCGAAGAGTACAAGCCGTTCTTCATCGAAGATCCCGTCCGGTCTGAAAACCCAGGCGCTTATCGGAACCTTCGCCGCCAGATCAACCTGCCCATCGCCGCTGGTGAACAGTGGGGATCCAAATGGCCGTTCAGGCAAGTTATCGAAGAAGATCTAATTGACTA
>JABIHL010000148.1 GCA_018649665.1 Chloroflexota bacterium
TAAGGGCTTGTGTAACTTTCCTGATTTTTTTAGTTCAGGTTCATTACGTTCCGGAGGCCAGGCGGGATTGCACGCTGAACTGTCAGCGGCGCACCGAGCTGTGGAGTGAGTTCTAGGACAAACCTAGTGCTCTTGACCACGAGACTGTCAGTTGAAGTTAGACCCGAAGCACTACCACCATTGGCAGAGTTGCCGTCGGTATAGGCGATGGAACTGTTCGAACCAACTGCCGTACCTGTAAGTCGATCCATCAACCAAACTGTAATTTCAGCTTTTTCACCATCTTCAAGCAAGTCGTCACCGTTGTTCGTACCGATGAAGGTCTGCGACCAAGCTACATCGGACATACGCTGGCTTTCATCTGCATACGAGATGATCGTGGCAGTGCTTGCCCCACCCACAACGTCTGGATCAGTACCTGAGCCATCGGCTGTGTACGGCGCAGTCAGGTCGACTGGCTCACCAGCGAGTGAGTTCGACACGATGAATACGATCTTGAAGACCGCTTGTGTGCTTCCTTCGTAACCAGCGAAAGCGAAGGCAGAACCCTGCTGAGCTAGTCGTGTGCGGGTCTCTCTAAGACCAGCATGAATCGTCTGCTTGTTGGCTTCTGAAGAGAAGACACCTGCAGAAAGAATCGTGAAAGCGAACACTGAAGCTACAACCACGAATGCGATAAGCACGATGGCTGTTTCGAGACCGGTAATACCCTTTTGGTTTCGGGCTACCGTCGTAGGTGCAATTTTGCTCCTAAACATAATTCATTCCCCTTTACCTGCGCATCCAGCTTTCCCGTGACGCCCCCACCGACATGGTGGAATTCCCTCTAAACGTCTTGGTCTGTGTTGGCGAGTGATTCGGCCGGGAATCGATTCGCTTGGTAGACCGGCTGTCTGTGCTGATAACCATTACGATGCCGTGTCTACACCACCGAAACATCGCGGTTTGTACGGGCTATTAACCGTGATCGTACCTAAAGATCTACACGCACACGCTGCCGGGCTGTTTACCTAAAAGCCACGAGTCTAGGCTCGCACGTTGAGAACGAATCGTTCTCAAGCGACCAGGGTAAAAAACCGGTCATCACACCTTCACCCCACCAACAAAGCGAAAAAGCAGGTTCAGGCAAACGGACTTAACGAAAAACACCGCCTGAGTAGTTACCCTCAGGCGGTGTTTCGTGCTTACGAAATCGGGATTAGGCCACTTACGAAACCCCGTATGTGACCAGACCGAACTACTTCGGAAGGTTCTCCCTTCCTTGACGGAAAGGAGTTAGGTACATGCTGAGCCAGTCGAGGTAGGTCGAATGCGACGCGGAGCCGAGTGACAAGTCACGAGCGCGACTAACGCCGCTTACCTGCCGAAGAAGGACTTGCGTGACTCGTAGTTCGATTTCACATCGATCAACACAGTCTTACCTTCATCATTCTATTGGCGCGCCTTGAGAGTCGCAGACTCAATAGATCACTCAACGCTACTGTTGAATTCCTATCTTGCGCTCCCACTCCGGATCGATCGACTCATGGCAAGCTCGCCACGTTCTATCCATGTCTCCGTATAGCTCCGACTGATACTCATACGCCCCACTCAACTGCAAAGCACCGTCGCGATCGTCACTGATCATCTTCCCGGTCACCTCGACACCCAGTGCAATTCTCGCCTCTAGTTCTGTCATCACATCAAGCCAAACGGAATGGAACTCAGAACAGGTCTTCGGAGGTGAGATATTTTCCACTGTAACCCGAACCACTTTGATCTCGGCTTGACCCTCAATCATCACCTGCTGCGCTCCCACCCAGTCGACGCCATCTAGCATTATCGGCGGCCACAACGCCACACCTATGAATCGCGTCAGTTCCAACATAGTCAGCAAATAAGGATTCAATGAATCTGGATCGACAGCGTCATTGCTCTCAGGTTTGCTCTCTGCTGAATCTGACGGCTTTGATGTCGGACTAATCGGATTAGTTGAAGTAGCGCCAACTGCGACAGTTGAAGAAGGAACGACAACCGTATCATCACCCAGAGAACCCTCAGCGTCCTCAGATGACGAACAAGCTATTACGATAACGAACAGTAAAACCAGTGCGAAACGATAAATCAAAACACACTCCTATCAGCACTATTTACAGATCCCAGTACCAACCATCGAGTAGATTCTGCGATCAATATCGCCGTTGACGCCGTCTCTACGATGGCAGTGATTTCGCCACACGTTCCAACGTCTCTGCGATGTCCGCATCGCTGTGCGCAGTCGAAACGAACCAAGCCTCGAACTGCGACGGCGGCAAGTAAACGCCGTTATCGATCATGCCGTGGAAGAACGCTCCGAACGCTTCTCTATCGGTCGCAGAGGCGCTACCCATGTCAGTCACCTCGTTACCCGTGAAGAACACTGTCATAAGTCCGCACGCACGATTCACCACCGCAGGAACACCGGCTTTGCCAAACACACCAAGAACCCCATCCGCCAGCCGATCGGTCTTAGCCTGAAGCCGCTCATACACACCCGGCTTCGTCAGTTCATCCAAAGTGGCAATACCGGCCGCCATTGCCACTGGGTTACCAGAAAGAGTTCCAGCCTGATACATAGGTCCGAGAGGCGAAACTTCGCTCATGATCTCTGCACTCGCTCCGTATGCCCCAACGGGGAATCCACCACCAACTATCTTGCCTAAACAAGTGATATCAGGAGTAACCCCGTAAACGCTCTGCGCACCACCAAGTGCAACTCGGAATCCAGTAATGACTTCATCAAAGATAAGCAGTGAACCGTGCTCCGTCGTCAGATCACGCAACCCCTCAAGAAATCCTGCTACCGGAGGCACAACACCCATGTTGCCGCCAATAGGCTCAACAATCACCGCAGCGACTTCACCCTTGTTCGCTTCAAATAGAGCTCGAACCGACTCGACATCATTGAAATCAGCCACCAAAGTGGCTGCCGCATAGTCGGGGTGAACACCAGCTGAAGAAGCGATTCCCTGGTTCGCTAACCCTGATCCTGCCTCAACCAGCAACGCGTCCTCATGACCGTGATAGCCACCGTTGAACTTCAGTATCTTGTTCCGACCTGTCTTCGCCCGCGCCAATCGCAATGCCGACATCGTTGCTTCAGTACCCGAACTAACGAATCGCACAACCTCAATAGACGGCACGGCATCGACAACACGTCGAGCCATTTCGACTTCCAGTTCAGTAGGAGCACCGAATGAAGTACCCCTACGAGCAGCATCGACGGCCGCGTCAAGCACAATCGGATTCGCGTGCCCAAGAATCATCGGACCCCAAGAGCACACATAGTCGATCAGTTCGTTATCGTCGGCATCCCATACTCGTGATCCCAATGCCCTCTTAAAGAAGATAGGGTCGCCACCGACCGACCCCCACGCACGCGCCGGACTATTAACTCCACCAGGAATTAGTGTTTTAGCGTCGCTAAACAGCTTTGCTGACTTTGCGCGGGACAATATAGGCCTCCGAATTACGAATCGATCATACTCAAAAATATAACCCTCGTATTTTGGCGCGAAAAGGGACGCTGTAAACAGCGTCCCTTAGTCAGATTTGAACCAATATCGTAATTAGGCCGAAATTACTCGAGTTCGTATTCATCCTGCTCGGCAAGTGCAAAAACCTTCTGAACGGCCTCGGCAGCACTTTCCTCTTCACTTCTCAAGAAGCTAATCGGATCGGCAAGAATCCGTCGTACAAGCGAACGAGTCATCTTCTCGACAGATACCGCTTGCTTTTCGGTGAGACCATCAAGGCGAGCAAGAGTTTGCTCGACTTCCTCACGTCTCATCTGCTCCACACGAGCTCCGAGAGTTCGAATAACTGGCTCGCTCTCGATGCCAGTCAAACGCTCCTTGAAACGACGAACACCATCGTCGATCAAACCTTGAGCCTCGGCAGCAGCCGATTCACGAATCTCCCAGCTCTCAGCCGACCTCGCCTGGAGTTCGGTAAGGCTAATAAGATTCACGTTTGCAACATCGCCAGATGTCGACTCAACGTCACGCGGCATACCCAGATCGAGAATGCTGAACTTACGTTCAGGGCGAGCCGACATCGCATTGGCAACAACATCCGCGGTAATTACCGAATCAGTTGCAGCTGTGCACGTAATCAAAACATCAGCTTCGATCATCGCCTTTGAAATATCTTCAAATGCAACCTGCGGAGCGCCGAGCTCCTCAGCGAGAATCCTGCCACGGTTCATCGAACGGCTCGAAACGACAATATCGTCAGCACCGTATCGGGTCAGTGCACGAGCGGTGAGCTTACCCATCTCGCCAGCACCGACTAATAGCACTCGAAGCCCCTTGAGGTCGCCCAGAGTGTTCTGAAGTTCCTGAACTCCAAGAGAAGAAACCGAAGTTCGATTCCGACCGAGATCGGTTTCCTTACGAATCTTTCGGCTAGTTCGTAGAGCTGCGTGGAAAAGTCGTGAAAGAATCGGGTCGACAGATCCGGCTTCACCGGCTGCCTGCATTGCCCGGGTAACCTGCCCAAGAATCTGAGATTCACCGAGTGCTACCGACTGAAGACCAGCCGTAACACCGAACAAATGCTCAGCTACTTCGTCACCAGTCTTCGTGTAAATGTAATCACTGATGCCGGTAACACCAGCATGCTCAGGTACGGCATCGATGTACTCGCGAAGCTGGCGCACACCAACTTCAACATCTTCAGCAACCGAGTAGATTTCAGTACGGTTGCAGGTAGAAAGAATTACCCCTCCGCCAGCATGTGTCGCTAGTCGCCCAAGGTGTTCCTTGAGGGAGTGAGTTGGAACCGCAACGCATTCCAGTATTTCTACTGGTGCGCGGTCGATATTTAGCCCTGCGAGTATAAAATTCAAATTATTAAACGTACCGATAAATGCCCCAGCCGGTAGATTCAATCACATGAATCCCAGCCCCTGACACGAACGGAGGTCAGTTCTTTCGTTCGTTCGCCTATAAAACCTATCACTTCTAGTTGCAGTATCTGCCTAGTAATGTGATGAGATCATGAAGCTTGGTGATAGCATCAGCGAACCAATTAAAGGTATCAATCAATCGAAAGATTTTCACCCCATCTTATGGCTATTCCATCAATTATCCCGCCGGCTGATCGCGGATACACAACGCCAGAAATTTTCGTAACAACAGATTGGCTCGTCGATCATATAAATGATCCGAACGTGAGACTTGTCGATACCGATGTACCTGAAGAGTACGAAAAAGGGCATATCCCTAACTCAGTTAACCCAGTTGACCACTACTACAAAACTTCGCTTGAAGAACGCACTCACATACAAAGTCCCGAGCAGTTCGAACAAACAATGGCCGAGCTCGGAATCGATGATGACACGACAGTAGTCGGATACAACCGGGGTGGTGGTGTCTACTCGTTCCGACTCATGTGGGCGCTCCACTACTACGGACACACGAACGTAAAAATCCTCGACGGCGGACTAGAAAAATGGGTAGCCGAAGGTCGTGAAACTACGAAAGAGTCATTCACGGCAGCAGGAACAGCAGGGTCGTTTACGGCGAAGGCCAACTCTGAGATATTCGCATCTCGAGAGCGTGTGCTCGACTCTATCGACGACAGCTCAACGATCATCCTCGACGTACGTTCCGATGATGAATGGACTGGTGCCAACAAGCGCGGAGGGCCGCGAGGCGGACACATTCCAAGTGCGGTTCACTTGGAGTGGACGAACTTCATGACTGAAGGCGATATTCCCGTTCTGAAGACTGCAGAAGAAATTCGCAAACTGCTCTCGGAAGCCGGAGTTACGCCAGATAAAAACGTCATTACATACTGACAGGGAGGCATCCGTGCGGCGCACGGATTCTGGACTCTCAAACTAGCCGGATTCGACAAGGTTCGTGACTACGACGGCTCATGGCGAGAATGGGCTGAAGTGGCATCCTGCCCAATAGAAGCCCTTACATAGTTGAAGGTCAATATTCAGGCTCGTATCGAACAGCCGATTACATCATCGGTGAGTAGATACGAGCCTGAACAACGCCCCATAACCCCGACGCTCTTTTATCGCAAAGTAGCGTTAACCCTAAATCCGAAACCGTAATAGTCGCCGTACATATATACGACGGCTCGACCATATCGGCACAAATCGCGCCTCATTTTCAACCATTGTGCCTAACCACTCTCACTAACTCCGAATGAAGAACTACAAAACTCTCCTCATATGGTCAGCAGTCGCTGCAATCACTGCTATAGCGGCAGTCGCTTGCGGTGGCGATCTCGATCCAGCAAACGCGCCAACTCAAGTCGTCGTTCGCCCCACTTCAACCTTAAGCACTGGCACAGACACTCCGCCCGCTACTCTGGCACCGGTTCCCACGGCGACCCGACCTCTCCCATTGCCAACTTATCAAGACGGCGTACTAGAAGTTCACGACCCCAACGGATGGCTCAATTCCGAACCGTTCAAAATTGCCGATCAAACTGCTGATAACAAAGTCGTACTCGTCGATTTCTGGACCTACACGTGCGTCAACTGCATACGGACTCTTCCATTCCTCAAAGAATGGCATGCCAAGTACGCCGATAATGGGCTCGTTATTCTCGGAGTACACACGCCAGAGTTCGAATTTGAAGAGCGAATCGACAACGTTGAAGCTGCTATCGCCCGCGAGGGAATCGGCTGGCCAGTCGTGCTTGACAACGAATACGGCACATGGCGCTCGTTCGGCAACCGATATTGGCCTGCAAAATATCTCATCGGTATCGATGGACAACTCACCTATCGGCATTTCGGCGAAGGTTCCTACGTCGAAACTGAACACGCTATTCGTGATGCATTAACTGAAGCAGGCTGGGACGTTTCTAGTATTCCAATCGGCAGCATCAACTCCGCTGACCGCGACCCAGTCGCTGATCGAGTCACTCGTGAGCTTTATGCAGGATACGAACGAAATTACACACAGTCTGGACTGTACGCAGGCCAGGATCAGTACTACATCGAACCCGATTCCACTCGGGAGTATGTTGACGACGAAAATTACACTCCCCAGCAGTGGTATCTACAGGGATCGTGGACGAACGGACCTGAATCTATCACTCACGCCCGCTCCACCAGCAATCTCGAAGATTACATAGCTTTCCAGTTCGTTGGTAGAAGCGCCAACGTAGTAGTCACTCCCTCTGGAACCGAGCCATACGACGTCTACATTGAAATCGACGGGCGCCCGCTCAAAGCAGACGAAGCTGGATTGGACGTATTATTTGGCGAAGACGGTCGTTCGTACTTCACAGTGACAGAACCTCGCCTATACGCCTTTCTCGAAACACCTGTATTTGGTGAGCACATCGTCAAGCTCGCCTCCGACTCTGACGACTTCGCGATATTCGCGTTCACCTTCGGCGTCAATGAGAGTGGAATTTAGTGTCAGCATCGAACGCATCTCATTTCCGATGGTTAACACTCGTGTTGTCAGGATTGGCGGTAGTCGCCATTGTGGCTTGCGGATCGTCCGGAAATCCTGAGGTAACCTCCTCCGATTCGACACAAACGTCGGTTCAAGAATCAGGGCTACCTAGTGAACTATCGTCTTTCGCTGAGCCAGAGCCAAGTTGGACAGTCATCTCTGAAGAAATCAATCTCGAACTCGCTACTCCCGATCTCGGAGTTGGAGTCCAACGATTCGGCGTCGTGCTCAGCGACGATTTCGGTCTCATCAAGTTCCCAATCGTAAAGCTGACGGCGAATCACTTCCCCGACGGCTATGACGCTGAACCCAATGCCGAAATCGAAAGCTCTGCGTTAGCTCGATTCTTCCTGTTCCCGTTCGGCACGCGCGGAATTCACACGACCGATCTCGAATTTGGCCGCTCGGGTCTTTGGTCAGTCTCCGCAGAAATTCCTCGGGCCGACGGATCAGCCGCTCACGTCGAAGTTCGATTCCCAGTCGCCGAAAAAGCCCACTCGGTGACAGTTGGGCAACCTGCACCCGCAAGTGAAAGTCGAACAATCGCAAGCAGCGGAAATATCGCCACGCTCACTACCGGGAGCCTTAGAGATCCCGATCTGTACCAGCACTCAATCGCAGAAGCACTCGAACGTGATCGACCACTATTGATCGTATTTGCCAGCCCGGCGTTTTGCACAAACGCTGTATGCGGGCCGCAAGTAGAAATAGCCAGCGAACTGCAGGACGACTACGGAGATAAAATCGATTTCGTGCACGTTGATCTCTACGCCAACCCTCACGAAATTCAAGGCGACCTCAGCAAAGCCCGACTCACTCCGATACTCGAAGAATGGGGACTTTCCTCTCAGGAATGGACGTTCATCGTCGGAACAGACGGCATCGTCACTCATCGATTCGAAAACTTCGCGCCAAAGCCCGAACTCATCGATGCTCTCGACCAAATCGTCGCAAACGGCTAACCACTACTGCCATAGTAGATATTGCGTCCCACAATCGAGCATCTACGCCTACAATCCGTGCATCTGAAATACCTGCACGTACTGGATACAAAAATTGACTGACTGGCTCGCACTCGCAAATTCGCACAAAACCGAGTTATTTGATCTGATCGAACAACTCGTGATGATTGAAACCCCAACCAGCGACAAAGCTGCCAACGATCACATATCGTCCGTTGCCGCTGATCTACTGACATCGATTGGCGGAGATGTAAAAGTTCATCCTCAGGAAAAATTCGGCGACCACGTAATCGCCGACTGGTCAGCCGATTCGCCAGCCGCTGCAGCCACCCAACACGCCCTCATCGTCGGTCACCTCGACACTGTCTGGCCGTTTGGAACACTCGAACGAATGGGCTATACAGAAAAAGACGGTCGGCTCTACGGACCCGGCGTACTCGATATGAAGGCCGGTATAGCCACAACGATCATCGGACTCGGCATTCTTCGGAAAGAAGGTCTCTGGCCGAATCGCCCAATAAAAGTCCTGTTCAATACAGATGAAGAAGTTGGAAGTCCGTCTTCACGACCGCTCGTCGAAGAATCAGCCAAAGGCGCCGAGTACGCGCTAGTCATGGAACCGGGACAAGCCGGAGCTGGAGCTTTGAAAACACAGCGAAAAGGACTTGGGGAATTTCTACTCTCAGTCGAAGGAAAGGCCAGCCACGCCGGGGCATTTCCAGAACGGGGAGCTTCAGCAATTCACGAACTCGCCCACAGAATCATTGAACTCCAAGCGATGAACGACTGGCCAAACGGAATCACGATCAACACGGGCATCATTTCAGGCGGCTCAGCACGCAACACGATTCCAGCGAAAGCTGAAGCCGTAATCGATGTGCGAGTCCGAACGAACGAGCAAGCTGCTGAGATCGAATCGAAAATCAGAGCACTAACACCGACTATCGAAGGTACAACTCTCACAATCACTGGCAACTTCCACCGACCTCCGATGGAACGCACGCCTGAACTCGCTGAACTCGCAGCCAAGCTCATCGGGTGGTCCGACGAGTTCGGATTCGAACTCACTGAAGAATCGACCGGTGGGGGAAGTGACGCCAATCTCACCGCTGCCATGGGCGTGCCGTCTGCCGACGGTATGGGCTCTAAAGGCCTGAATCCTCATGCTGAGGGAGAAAACATCCAAATCGGGGAACAAGTTAATCGTCTTGCACTATTCATGAAAGCGATAAACTCGCTGTAATAGAACAACGATGATTCAACAGACAGATTCGACTTCACGGACTCAAGGCGAGATCCGGCGCCTTGCCGTCGGTCGTGGAATCGCGCTAAATCTCAACCGAATTCTCGTTCCGCTGAACGGCTATCGTCGATCAGAACAAATCTTGCCGTTCTCTTCGATGCTCGCCGACTGGTTTGAGGGTGAAACTACCTTGTTTCACACACTGCCACCTACCCACCCGGCTCGTGGCGCACGTCCGGGTCAAGTTCACTATCCCGATGCACCGCACGACCGAGGAGCGTCACTCGCCGCTGCCTACCTTGAAGAAGTGGTCAGCCGGCTCGGGCCACACGGCGTGAAATCTCGATGGGGCATCGCAACTGGCGACCCTGCTCCGATGATCTCGTCTCGTTCAGCCACAAGCTCATTTGGAATGGTGGCAATTGCAGCCACCGCTCGATCACGACCACACCGATTCTTCTCACCCGGTTTGCTCGATCATCTATGGCGAACCACCTCTGTACCGCTGCTCATCGTCAACCCCCACCACGCCACACTAAATGGTGAGCCGCCACATCCACCAAAAACGATCATCGTGCCTTGCACCCGTAGCGCAGTTGATTCCGCACTACCGTTCGCAAGTGCCATCGCCGGTGCAAGTAGATCGGCAATAAGAGTCGTACTAACCAAATCGTCGTCTTCAGGAGAACTTGAAGACGACTTGATTAACGTATTCACTAACGACGGAGTTCAAGTCGAAATCCAACATGTTGCCGAAAATCTCGTGCAACAGGTACTAGGACTTCAATCCGAGAATACGAGCTCGTGGATAGTTTCTGGATCCAGGATGCGCTCAGGACTAACCAGGTCCATGTTTGGAAGTTTTGCCGACTCGATTGCCCGTGACGCCACCGGCCCAGTAGTCGTGGTCCCAGATGCGAAGGTAATGCAGCGGCGAGAACGCTCCGCTCACGAGCTGACTCGTAATCTTCCGTCTTCGCTATAACGTATTCGCCCAAGGCAAATATTCGAAGCAGAGCGGTTAACTCTCTGATTCTTCTTTCTGATTTCGGCGAATGTAGTACCCGCCCATCGCGCCAACAGTAACGCCGAACCACGTGTACGGAATGAAAATCAGAACAATAATCATTACCCACGTGGTGGGAATGGTCAGAATTTCGTCCACACCAACTACAAATTTCAGTATCAATACTGCAAACGCGGGGATGAACATCAACAGAGCTACCAACGCTCCAAATTTGATAATTCCATCCTGATCGATCTTCGCCACACCACTGCCAATAAACCCAGCGATAAACGGGCTCAAAGGTGCGGCAACGTAGTGCACTACCGGGATTACGAGAGAGGCAAGCATTATTCCGAACCCGACTAGAACGCCATTGAGCATTTAGATTCCCCTATCAAAATCGATTTCTTCCGCAAATTATCGTTGTTCTATTCAGAGTACGGCGGGCAGCACTTCCCGCAAATAGCCGCGCCCATCGAACCGAAGCTAACTGGCATGGCGCGTTGTCTCATCGAACACATGAGTACCTGCAAGAGTTTTGCGAACCGGGCAACGAGTCGAAATATCCGACAACCGGTCGATCTGCGTTTGGTCGAGATCGCCGTGCAATACGAGATCTATCGTGAAATGTTCAACCATCCCACCCGCACTCTCAACGTTCGCCGCATCATCAGCGTGAATTCGATCATGTTGAATATCTACTTCTACTCGTTCGAGCGGCCAATCCTTGCGTCGTGAATACATCAACAAAGTCATAGTCATGCACGAACCTAGCGCTCCGAGCAGCAAATCATAAGGTCCCGGGCCGGCACCATCGCCAACACCAAGCGGCTCATCCGCTATCCAAGCATGCCCCTCGTCTGCCACAACCCTAACCTGAACGTTCTTCACACTCTCGACCGACACTCTCGCCATCGATAGCCTCCTCATCTCCAACGTGTCGAATCAATCGACACAATCCTCTATGTTCGACATCGCAAGTATCTTCCAATCTGGTGTCCCAACCCGTACGGTAATCACCATCCTGAAATTCAGCTATTTGCGCACCTTAGTTGCGCACATGCTCTTTGCGATCCGAAATCATGCCCAACCAAGACGGCTCTCTCACCAACTCCGACAAGATTACTCTCACACAACTGCTCGACAGAGTCGTTCCCGTTGACGACCCAAAATTCGCAGCCGGAGCCTTAGGTTTACGCGACCTAGTCGAAGAGCGATCTAAAGCCAACCCGTCGTCTAACTCAGCACTGCTCAGGATAATCGCCGCATTGTCCCTCGACATGATGGCTCACGCCGTCGGCGGATTCGCAGCGTTGACTGTCGACGAACAGATTTCATCCATTCGTAATGTCGAAACCACTCTTCCGGCAGAGTTCAACATCGTCCTTGGAATCACTCGGGATGTCTACTACGAAGACGATAGAACCCCGAAACGCCCAACGAGCTTCGATGGTGATAACGAAATTTTCGGAAAAGTCGAAATCGAGATCGAACGTCTAAAACCAAATAAATCACGCCGAAAATTACGATCCTAGCAACAGACGTTTTCACGCCACAAAAATCACTGAGAGATAATTGAGCAACGACACGATAAAAGTTCTTTTCGACACCGATATCGGCTCCGACATCGATGACGCTGTAGCTCTCGCCTATCTGCTAGCCCAACCTCGCTGCGATCTTCTAGGCATCACCACGGTATCCGGTCAACCGAGCGAGCGTGCAAAACTTGCTAGCGCTATATGTAAAACTGCCGGAGCCGACATACCGATCATTCCCGGGTACGAACATCGACTCGACGGTCCAACCCGCCAACCCGAAGTCCCTCAAACGTCAGTTCTGCCCAACTGGGAACATGACACTCGGTTCAGCGATCGAGGCGTGATCGACTTCATGGCTGAAACCATTCGAAATAATCCGAACGAGGTCGCACTACTCGCAGTCGGACCTATGACGAACGTTGCTCGGCTATTCAATGAGCACCCTGATACAGCCTCACTTCTAAAATCTCTTCACATGATGATAGGCAGGTTTTCCGATAGCCCCGATCTTCCAGTATCAGAGTGGAATGCCCACTGCGACCCTGCGGCAGCCGATGTCGTCTACTCGACCGCCGCACCCGGTCACACCTCGATAGGACTCGATGTAACTCATCAGGTTGTGATGGACTCGAAGCAAGTCAAAAAGCATTTTCAGCATCCTGTTCTAAAACCCGTCTACGAAATGTCAGAAGTATGGTTTTCGGCAAGACCCGAACTGAAATTTCACGATCCGCTGGCAGCCGTCACACTCTTCGACGAATCTGTCTGCGAATACGAACAGGGCACAGCCACTGTGAAACGCACCGACGATCGTGCCGATGGCGAAACAATCTGGTCGCCTAGCGCGAAAGGACCGCATCGTGTCGGAAAGACAGTAGATGCGGCCCGTTTCTTCGATTCTTATTTCAGCGTTTTTAGCTAAACGACCGGTGTCTGCTCCCCCGGATAGGGGGAGACAAAGAGGGGGAGATTCGAGCCGAGTTACAAGGTAACGAGCGCGCTTTACGCCAGATCGAACGTAATCTCGAACTCAGCGCAAATGTCACGGAACCACTCGATTACTTCAGGATGCAAAGGAACGCCGTTTTCGCGTCGTTCGATTCTCACTTCGTGCTCAGGCAAGCCAGCGTAGTAAACCCGCTCTTCGCCCGGCATCGGCTTGGTAGCAGCTAGACCCTTCAACATGCCGTCCATGTTCTCTTTGAATTCGTCCACATCACCGAATGCATCGACCGAGTAAGCAGCAACGAAGTGCGCCCGCCGTGTTCGTGCCAACGATCCAAATCCAGGGGCAAACGCAAGTTGACCACACAGGATGTCGACCATTACTCCAAGACCATAACCCTTATGCGATCCAAGCTCTCGGGTCGAACCCAAAGGCAACTGCATCCGCATCGAATTGGCTGCGAAATCAGCTACCGCTCCGCCTTCCATATCTGGAGTGCCATCGTCAGCAGCTACCCAACCCGGCGACATCCCCTTACCCATTCGATTCGCAAGACCAATCTTGTTTCCAGCAATGGAAGTCATCGCCGCATCGAACATAAATGTAGGTTCGTTGTTTCCGGGTGCGGCAAAAGCGATCGGGTTTGTTCCGAGTTGAGCTTCCGCACCGAACGTCGGGACCATCGACTTACCGCCAGCCGTCATGCACCAGCCGATCATGTCGTTCTCGGCTGCCATCATTGCGTGATATCCGGCAGCACCCAGGTGTCCTGAGTTGCGAACTGCAACAACGCCCGTTCCAACCGCTTTGGCTTTCGCTATGGCGATCTCCATTGCCTTCGGAGCAATCATCAGTCCAAGCCCACCATCACCATCGATAGTCGCTGTCGAAGGCGTCTCCTTGATGATCTTCATATCGGGCGTAGCGTTCAACGCGTCAGACGTATATCCCGCCACGTACGACCGCAGCATGTTCGATACTCCATGAGTGTCGATACCGCTCTCATCTGCAAACAGAAGAACATCGGCACCCAGCTTGGCTTCCGCCTCTGGAACGCCACATTTCATGAACACTTGCTCTGTAGCAGAACGTAGTTTGTCGACGTCCACTCGAACGGCAATGTCATCAGGCACCTGAAAGTGCTTTAGCAACTCGAACCTCGCAATACGATAAATAGCGCGCTTTGGGAATCTTCCCTGCACAGAACTGTGTGAGACACATCGTTCCTATCAATTCGGCGAAATACTAGCACCATATTGGTCTCATCATCACGCATGAACCATGTGTCGATGAGATTTAACTACCTTGATTTGCTAGCCTGACGCTGTTCCATATTCTCCAAGCCGAACTGCCAAAGACGGCATTCGACCGTTTGTTGGAGATATCGGGGCTGTAGCTCAGTTGGTAGAGCGCGTCGTTCGCAATGACGAGGTCCGGGGTTCGATTCCCCGCAGCTCCACCATATAAATAAAAGCGTCGACTCAGTAATGAGCCGGCGTTTTTTTGTTTAATTGCTTCTGAGTCGGTGTTTGGTGTTTCCGACTGTCTGACGATTTCACTGCTGGTATTGCGATTACTGCTTGAGGATTTCCGCTTGCTATTCGCTTGTTTTAGTTCGCTTAGAACGTGCGGGTTTTGTTCAGGACTAGCCGAGTTCTGAGTGTCTGTCCGCATAGTTTTAGTTTCGGTGGATTGGGTGGGAGAGGTCAAGGGGTGGATGGCACAGGTGGGCAAGTCCGAACTTTGCCACCGACGATCCTCCACATTGTTCGGTTCTACTTGCTTTGGGTGGATGTATAACTGACAACAAATTTCCACTTACGAAACCAATTGCGCGACACTGGGATTCATGGATCTACGAATTTCACTACCTAATTTGAGGTTTGCAGCGGACAAGAACCGAAAGAGGATGGGGCGAGTTGGAGTGCACCTTGCCCTGTGGTTATTTGCCGGTGCCATCGGTCAGTACGGCCCAGGTCGGCTCGCCCTGATCTTTGGCTTCATCGCCTACGTCTTTTTATTGTTTACGTTGGGGCTGGTGTCGCGGAGGTCGTTGCTGTCGTCGTGTTCGTGGTGGTGGTGGTTGTCCTGGCGGTCGTGGCGGTCATTGCTGTCGTGGTTGTGGTTGTGGCTGATCGAGTACTCTGTCGCGACATTAGTCGTCGGTAAGGCCTTCGACTGGATTAGCTTAACTGTCGGTTGGACTGTCCCCAAAGGTCATATAGCCATCTATACAACTGTCAACGACATTTTCTTGTTCATGTACACACTCGTCCTCGTGGGGTTATGGATCTCCGTTCGTCGACGGTTGACGAAATCTGACAAAAGGTAAAGCATGATCTTTGTATTTTCCGGCAGTGACTACTATCACATAGACAAGATGTGTCGATTCATCGGATCGCGCAATCGTCCCTATGTCGAGGAAATGGACAAGTCTGAATTAGAGAAGTACGCGTACGAACCCTGCTCCACCTGTGCTGTCGAGAAGAATCAGCCGCCAGTCCAATCGAAAGTCACAAAGCTCGATGAGGTAGGAGATGGTGAACACGACGAGTACTTTTTCAAGACTCGCCGGAAGGGTTACTTCAATGAACACATGAAATTCATCGAAGACGATGAAGTGTGGGTTAAAGAAAACGGAATGCCTGGTGTCATCGCCCGAGCTCCTGGATACAAAAAATCTGTTCGTGGCTCAGAGGACGAATATCACTACCAAGTTAAATTTTGGCCTGAATCCGATCCAACAAATGTGTCCACCAGTATTTACCCGGAATCTCATTTAGAACCTCGCGGCAAGTAGACAGTGACCGTAACGAATTTATGGAGCGAGTACTTTGACCAGTTCTTCAAATACACCTGACGATATCGGCAAATATGTTGTTGGTTTCTCAGGTGCTAGAGACCAAGTTTCAGTTGTTGTGCATGGGAGCATGATCATTGAAAAAATGCTCGCAGATTTGTTGTATACCCAGATGCCAAATTACAGCAAAAAATCCGACCCGTTATACATCGGGGAAGAACGTCTTTCGATCGCCGTCATGTGTAAATGGGCATATGCATTGGGTCTCGTAGATAAGCAGATCTACAACGCATGTAAATGGCTCTCAAAACTCAGAAACAGTGCGGCACATCTAAAAAGTGGGCCAGTATTCGATTACACCACAGCTGATGAATCAAATTGGATTGAGAACATTTTGAATTCTCTTCAAGCAGATGAAAATAAATTCGCAGAATTTGAAGGTCACTACGGGTTGAACAATGTTCCTGTTTCTCGGCAAAGGTTCGATTTCGCTCTGACCGAACTGGGCTATCGAATCAACTCACATAAGTTGTCGATCGAAGAGACGAAATCAACAAGGTAGGGTTGCCTACAACCCGTACACCCTCGGCACAATCTCATCTGCCAAGTATTCGGGGACTTCATCGCTGGCAAAGTTGAAGTGTTGGAATTGAACTTCTTCCATACCCATGCTTGCGAATTTGCCTAGTTTGTCAACTACTTCGTTGGTGAGCCCGACTATCCAGTTGCCTTTGGTGGCTTTTGCTTCACGGTAGGCGGCTGGCGATCCGGTGGCTCCGCTTTGGTTCATGTGGAATTTCGTGAAGCGGTCGAGTGTTCGTTCGTCGTTGGCCATGAATCCGAACGCCATCATCGATTGATGAACTGTCGAAATATCGCGGCCGATATCGTTGCACCTATCGGCAAGTACGTTCAGCTTGTGCTGGTACGTTTCGGGCTGCATGTTCACGCAGTTCCACTCGTCGGCATACTTCGCAACCAATCCGAGAGTTCGCTTTTCGCCCGAACCACCGATAAGAATCGGCGTATCGGCTCCGGAAACCGGCTTAGGCAGGCAATCGACGTCTTTCACTTGGAAGTGCTTGCCTTCGTACGAAGCCGGACCTGGGCCCCACAACGTCTTGATCACATTGATCGCTTCTTCGAGTCGTTCGGCCCGCACTCGTTCTGAGTAGAACGGAATTCCGTAAGCGTCGTGTTCTGGCTTGTGCCAACCTGCGCCAACTCCGAGCATCAATCGGCCGTTGCTCAGCTGACTAATCTGTGCCGACATCCGTCCAACATCGACTGGCGACCTAAACGTCATCGGGCTAACTAACGATCCAAACCGAATGTTCTCGGTCTCTCGGGCTGCAACAACAAACGACAGGAACAAATCAATCGAACTCTGGTACTCGCCAATCACGTAGTGATCCGACCGGAAAACCGATGGAAAACCGAGTCGTTCCGCCGTGTGCAGAATGTGAATCCAGCGTTCCCAACTTAGCCCTGCTTGGCCTTCGACCATTAGTCCGATTCGCATGTTTTGTCTTTCTTTTGCTCCGGGCGTGCGATGCGCACTTGGGTCCGCCTGTTCGGCGCACGAGCATACAACATGGATCGTAACGTACTGGCTAAGAAGTCGATCGGCAAGAAAAATCCTCTCGATCCGAATTGATGCAAACAACTTCGGGTTACGTCCTCATGCGCTCTTCATGCTCAGCGAAATAATCTGCACTCCTCGGAAGGGAGTGATTAGGTGGGGCATTCAAACGGAATAGCGGAGTTTGTGGTCAGGCGAGCCAGATCGATCTTCACCGGTCGACGCGTGATGTTGCAATTACACGTACTGGTAATCGTAGCTTTCGTGGTGCTTTCAGCCTGCTCAGACGAAATGCTGGCTGAAGAGACTGCAAGAGCGGTTGAATCTGCGAGGGAAGATGTGACTTCCGCTGCTGAGGTTGGCGGCTCCGTCGAGGACGCTCAGGCGACGGCTGATGCCGCGGAGTTTGAAGCGACCGCCGGACCAAAGTCGACAATAGTGTCGGCAACAACAACGGCCGAGGCGATCGCGACTCGTGAGACGCAAAACGATCTGGTCGAAATCGCCGATACTGCCCTTGCGAACAACGACATCGACCTAGACCAGTTCATCGTGATTGCCGAAACGATCAAAGCGGGTGGTGATCCCGGTGACGAATTCGATGAACTAATGGCCGATATCTTGGCGAATCGACCGCCTGAACCAGAGGCAGAGGAACTCCCGACCCTCGTACCAACACAGCCGGTACTTCCAACGGTTGAGCCAACTCCTGTAAAAGCGACCGAGTATCGGTCGGTAGAGGTGTTCGTGTCTGACGACTGGGAGGTAGGCGATGCAACTGCAAACGCAGTCCCAAGAGAGGGTTCAAAGGGTGGCATCGGTCTCGGTTTCATAGATCTCTTCTATACGAGGAGTAAGGCCGAAGGGTCGAATTACGATTGGACGATCGAGTTCAGTTTTGGCAGTCCGTATGCAGATCAGGTCCCGGGACGGACAATCACGTTGATTGGCAGAGCGAAAGTGACCGGTGGCGGATCGGATTCCGCAACATTCGATCCTCTCGATATGTACTTCATCTCGACCCTTCCTCCTGAAAGCATTGAGATCGTACGGACGACCGGACCACTAAAGATCAAAGCTGGCGAAAAGGCGCAGTTGGAAGTTTCTGTCAGCATCCCGAAAGGAGATGTTGGTGATTGGTTCACTCTCGGGTGGGGCGTGCGTGGATGTGCCGAGGACTGTGAGTACTTCTGGACGTACGCAGGGCAATAGTAACTGTTCTTATCCTCGCGAGTAGACCTGCGGTTCTGGGTTGAACTCAACGCCTTCGTCGAGCGGGAACATTGGGCGGGCGCAGATGGTGTGACCTAACGATGGAAGGTCGGCGCTAGTAGAGCCCGGCGCATCTACGTTCAAGTTGATTTGGCACCAGTCGTCGAAGAATTCAGGTTCGCAGAACGGCGACTTCACGATGATCGAGTGGAACTTTTTCGGATCGAGCCCGTTCGCATAAAACGGTGCACGGTCGACTAGGTTGATAGGTCGTGAGAACACGACGAACGTGATCTTGCCAGCTTCCAAAACAACCGTTGGACCTGCGTGTTCGATAGACGGCCATTTCTCAAGCGGGAACGTGCCGTCGGAAGCGGATATAACCGTGGCTTTCACTTCGATAGGAGTGAATCGTCGGTCGAGGTTTCCGCCAAGCTTTGCAGTAATCCTGCCGCCAATACCCTTCTCAACCGCACGTACTACAGCCGAGGCATCGACGATTGGCACGAGCACGGTGTGCGGGTAATCCTGACGAATCATCTCGGCGACAATGGCATTACTATCGCCTGATGCACCCGAGCTTGGAGCGTCGGCGGCATCGGTGAACATCACTGGGCCTTTCATCTTCGCGGCTTTGGCTACCGATTCTCCAAGCGGAACAAGATCGGCATGCATATCAAGTCGATTGTCCCAGAATTCGTTGGCTGCTTTTAGCGCAACTTCTTTGCCCAACTCTTCGTCGTTATCGGTCACGACGATCACTTGGCTGCACAGTTCTGGAACGTCGGTGAACGGATTTCCAATCTGGAATCCGGCGTTGAGAATGCGGGGATCGTTGTGAAGCTCTTTTAGGTAGCTGACTTGATTTCCGAAGAGTCCCGATTCCGTAACTAGCTGCTCACCACGTACGAGTGCGGGAATGGGCACACGGACGATTACTGGCTTTGCGCCATCGTTGAGCTGTCGTAGTAGCTGTTTTGCTGCACGCGCTCCAGTGTCGGCGAAATCGACGTGCGGGTAGGTGTGATAAACGGCGACACCATCAGCGTGCTTCAACATCTTCGCTGTCGTTACGCCGTGAATGTCTTGGGTGTAGATGATCGGAATTTCTTCGCCAAGAATCTTGCGTGACTCTTCTAATAAATAGCCTTCAGGATCGAGTTCGTTCTCGGCACTCATCGATCCGTGCATGGCGAACAGTGCGCCTGAAATATTGCCGGCGAACGGTTTCAGTGCTTCAAGGAATTCACTTGCGATTCGTTCCCATGAAGTTTGGTCGAGGGGACCTGCGCTGGTGGCTCCTGCCGAGTACGACGCAACGACTTCGATATCGCTGTCGGTCTTTAGTACATCGACCATCCCGGCGACTTCCGAGTTCTTACCGGCGCTTCGTTCGATAACTTCGTCACCAACCGAAATATTGAAATCTTCGTAGGTGCTGAACACCGGATTGAAGGTCGAAACTTCTTGTGCCGCACCTGCAATCAATATCCGTTTCGTCAATTCCGAAGCTCCTGTGAACTGGTTGATGATCGTGCGAGGCGAAATGCCACCGCCTCGATACAAGATTCAACGCCACATATTTTGCGCTGTATATCAGACGAATGGGTGATCAAATCGGCTTGAATGTACCCCTTACGAGCACCACGGCAATAACCAATACGTGGACGCCATTGACCCCTAGCGGGAGACGAACCAGCTCGGAATCAGGTTCAAAGTTTTGCTTGTAGAAGTTCAAAGCGGCCCGCAAACAGATCGAATCTAAGGATCAATCGAAATGCTCTCCATAGCCAGCACTCGCAGGAATTCAGAGTTATCTATCTCTGGTTTCGTCAAGATGCTTGTTATGGCAACCTACGCCAGCATGCTTCTAGTAGCCGGAACCGGAACGGCGATGGTGTTCGTACGACCGCCATCTGCCGACGCTATCGATAGTTTGCTCGGAGCAATCACCGGTATTCCCGGCATCGCTGCTGCGGTTCTTGGCACATTTTCGCTGTCTCTGTTGTTGCACCGCCGCCAGGTGAACTAATTTCGATCTAATGGCGTAGTTTCGAATCCCTCTTTTGAGAGACGAACTCAGTTCGGGCACTAGGTAGACTGTGAATCATGTTCAAGCAACTTCAGCTCGGTGCCAGCGATCCAGTGAGAGCAACGCGGTACAAATATGCTGCATTGATACTCGCCACAGTTCTGTTCACGATTTTGGTGATCGGAAATGCTATCGACCCACCCGAATCCGGCAGTATCTACAAACAAGAAGACGCCCTGGGTTACTTTTTCGCAATTGCACAAGCCCTCCCACTGCTCTTTGTTCTCAGATGGCCAATCCCTGCCTTCACAACGATTATGGCTTCATTCACGGTCCATACCGGTTTAGGACACGAAACTATCTGGGTAGTTCAGTTCACCGCATTGCTCTCGTTTTTCATCGCAGTTACTCAAGGTGGAGATCGACAATCGATTCTTGCGCTGATTATCGCCAATGCGGGTGCGATAGTAGCATTCGGAATAGTTGGCAAAAACCCTCAATTCGGCAACGTAGTAATGCAGGTAATGCTGTTCGGGGGATTATGGATCGTCGCTAATTTGTTCCGCACAGGTCGACTTAGCCTTGAATCAGCAAAGCAAGTGGTTGTTGAACTTGAGGCCGATCAAGCTCGACTCGCCCGTGAGGCTGTAAATAGCGAGCGAGTTCGAATTGCTCGTGAACTTCACGACGTTCTCGGGCACACTTTGAATCTCGTCGTAATCCAAGCTGGTGCTGCCCAACGGGTGTATGAATCGTCACCTGAAAAAGCACTCGAAGCGGTGAAATCTATCGAATCTACGAGTCGACAAGCACTTTCAGATGTCGACCGCATGCTCGGGATCCTTCGTGACCCCGACGAGCCTGCCAACACTGCGCCATCACTGGAAGCACGGCCTTCACTCAGTCGAATAAATAAGCTTGTGTCTGAACTGGCGTCAACAGGCCAAACTATCGAATTCACTATTTCAGGACACGAAAGTAAACTCGCTGCCAGTACCGATCTCACAGCGTACCGGGTCGTCCAAGAAGCACTCACCAATGTAATGACCCACGCAGCGGGATCGAAAGCCCGAGTTGATATCGATTATGGTGATAACCAACTAGAAGTTTCCGTTACCAACGATGGATCAGGAATCGACAAATTGGCTGATCGCAAAAGCGGAGGCCGAGGAATAGTTGGCATGCGCGAGCGCACATCACTATTCGGCGGAAAGTTCGAAGCAGGCAGCACCGATGATGGTGGATGGAGAGTCAACGCTACCTTCCCACTCAATCGCAACAATACCGTTGACGAATCAGGAGATTCAGAATGACCATCAAGCTCCTACTAGTCGACGATGACGATCTCGTGCGAACCGGCTTGAAGATGATCATCGAATCCGATCCCGAGTTCGATGTACTCGGCGAAGCCGCAAACGGTGCTCAGGCCGTTGCTCTTGCCGATCGTCTTAAGCCCGATGTCATCCTGATGGATATTCAAATGCCGGAAATGGACGGCATCGAGGCGACTCGGATACTCACCGAGAAGTCGCCAGATCCCGACGAAGGACCGCGAGTACTCGTACTAACCACATTTGAACAAGACGAATACGTGTTCCAGGCTCTTCGAGCAGGTGCGAGTGGATTCTTGCTGAAGCGGACTCCTGCCGATGAACTCATCGCCGGCATCAAGGTGATAGCTGAAGGTGAATCACTATTGTCACCGTCTATCACTCGCAAGCTGATAAACGAGTTCGCACAAACCACTCCATCTTCTATGGATCGCGAAAGTGCAACGAAGCTGGATTCACTTACAGAACGCGAAATGGAAGTGCTTCAGCTTGTCTCGCACGGTAACTCTAATCAGGAAATTGCCGACGCTTTGATCGTTTCCGAGGGGACTGTAAAGACTCACGTAAAACGAGTTCTTTCAAAGCTGGATGTTCGCGATCGCACGCAGGCGGTCATATTCGCCTACAACTCCGGAATTATTCTTCCCGATTCGAACAACTAGTCGTTCGCCGACACCCCTGCTCGTTATTCAACCCGACACCAACGGTTGCCACCCTCTTCTCGACCGTAGTAAAGCGTAGCGGAGGGACCTTGGATGATGGCGTAGTAAGTGTCGTGCAACAGCACGAATCGCTGCACGCCTTTGCGGAATTGTCACGTCACACTCGAATTCGATTCCTCCGGCAGGGTCGAGATGAGGGATGAGGCAGTTAGCAAAATGTTGGCTAATCCGTTCGTGATGGTCTCGCCGGCGAAAAAATGTTGGCTTATGTGCTCGTAGCGTTCAGTGCCATCACTGATTGCCACGTCGTCGAATTCCACGCAATGACAGCCGCCATCCTTAAATGTCATCCTGAGGCTCTCGAAAGAAGACAGGTTAGGCAATAATCATTAGCGCAGTCAGCAGATACACCAGCTAGCTAAACCAGATTGATAGTAGGTGCTACAGCCGTAGAACTTGCCGCTTCCCGCCCCACCTCACCAGATCCCTCGGTTGCCGCTCGGGAAATGAGATTTAGGCGACCTTTCTCACGTTCTTGAAGTGCCTCGCCGCCTACCCCTTTCGGGATACATACCCTTCACAAAAGGGTTACCTAACCGCCTTCGACGTCAGCAAAAAGAGCACCTGAACGTTCGCTCTTTCGTGGACTAGCTTCACCCCCACAGGGAGACGTTCGACTGCCAATACGCCAATAACTTAGTACTCATAACAAGCCCACCGGGCATCTTCAACAATGAAGACAACGGCGGCGTAGGGGTTAATCAAATGAATGGCACAAGTTTTACAGGTAAATTAGCGAATTTCAGCGCACGACGCCGCTGGACCGTGCTCACTGCATGGTTACTGATATTAGTCGCAGCATTTATGGGTGCTGGAGCGATCGGCGATGTAACAGTTTCCGACGACGGGCAAAGCAGCTCTACTTTAGAATCTGCACAGGCACGAGCACTCGTTGCTCAGCGAATCACAACCGAAGAAAACTCGAAAGAGTACGTAATAGTAGAATTTGAATCTGGCACGGCCGCAGATTCAACCAACAAAGCGTTCGTACGCACCTTAACGGCCGATCTAGCGGCTCTCGAGCACGTCGAAGGCGTAGTTAGCTACCTCGACGATGTAGAAGGTCTATTGAGTAGCGGTGAAACCTTCGCGCTTCTCCAGACCGGACTCACGGTCGAAGATAGCGAAGCCGGCGATATCATCGCACCGCTTCTCGTTGTAGTAGAAACCGCAAACGAAACTGCCGGATTCCGAGTAAACACAATCGGTCAGGGCAGCGTTGAAACCGAATTCAACCACCTTGCAGAGGAAACCCTCCAAAAGGGTGAAATGATCGGAATGGGCTTCGCGCTCATCGTTCTACTCGTAGTATTCGGTGCGGCAGTCGCAGCGGGTCTTCCGATTCTGCTGGCAATATCTTCCATTCTCGTCGCAATTGCGCTCAGCGCAGTTATCGGCAGGGTGATGGACCTCGACCAGTTCGTTGTTCAGATCATCACCATGATCGGACTTGCAGTCGGTATCGACTACTCACTCTTCATTGTGAAACGATTCACTGAAGAGGTTTCAAAGGGCCGTGACAAGATCACAGCCATCACCGCATCAGGCGATACAGCCGGACGCACAGTAATGGTTTCTGGAATCGCAGTCATGATCGCACTCAGCGGAATGCTGATCGTTCCTGGTCTAACTTTCCGCAGCTTCGGACTCGGCGCAATCGTAGTAGTAATCGCAGCGGTATTCGCAGCAACAACTCTGCTTCCAGCGATCATGAGTATTCTTGGTCACCGAATGTACTGGCTCCGATTGCCGTTCATCGGTCGCAAACTCGAAGACGTGTCTGAAGACAACAGCGAGGGCGGTGTTTGGGACAAAATCACAGACGCAGTTACAGCACGACCAGTATTGAGCGTCGTAATCACCGGTGGCGCATTACTCGCATTGACCGGACTAGCGTTCACAATGAACCTCGGTTCAAGCGGATTGGGATCACTCCCAGACGACAGCCCTTCACTACGGGCGTTCAACATTGTGAACGCTGAGTTCAGTGATGGCCTACTAACCACCGACATCGTTATCGATGTGGCTGACGCAAGCTCTCCGGCAGTTCAAGCTGCTATCGAAAGTCTGAATGCAGACCTAGCCGCAGACTCGTTCTACGGCGACACGAAAGTAACGATCGCACCAAGCAACGACCTGGCAATTGTTCAGGCAGTAATCCAAGGTGATCCTGTTAGCGATGAAGCCTTTGAGGCTCTCTCACGACTACGTGACGACTACGTGCATTCAGCATTCGATGGTGTAGCAACGGTTTACGTCGCTGGCGACACCGCAATGACTGTCGACAACGTTGGCGAAATGAAGAAGTGGCTCCCAATCGTATTCGGACTGGTTCTCACCTCTAGCTTCGTGCTACTCCTGGTGGTCTTCCGAAGCATCGTGGTTCCAATCAAGGCAGTTCTAATGAACGTGCTCTCGGTTGGTGCAGCTTACGGCTTGCTGGTACTCGTGTTCCAAAACGGAATTGGTGCCGACCTGATGGGATTCAAGCAGACTCCGGTTATTGAACACTGGCTTCCACTGTTCCTCTTCAGCATCCTGTTCGGTCTCTCGATGGACTACCACGTATTCCTCCTCAGCCGAATCAAGGAACACTATGACCTAACTGGCAACAACAAACTCTCGGTGTCATTCGGTCTTCGCTCAACAGCGGGAATCATCACTGGCGCAGCGCTAATCATGGTTGGAGTGTTCGGTGGATTCGCAATCGGCGACATGTCGATGTTCCAGCAGATGGGCTTCGGTCTGGCTGCAGCGGTCATCATCGATGCAACTCTGGTTCGATCAGTCCTCGTCCCTGCAAGCATGGTGCTTCTGGGCGACAAGAACTGGTACTTCCCGAGCTGGCTCGAATGGCTCCCACGTCTCGATGTTGAAGGCGAGTCGGTCGAGGCAGTTGACACCCCTACGGCCCAGCCGACTGGCGTTCTCGTACCAAGTGGTGCAAGCGACTAGTACTTAGTCGATAACCACCCAAACAAAAAACGGGCGATGGAATTACTTCCATCGCCCGTTTTCGTTTATTCCTACAATTTTTATCTGGGCTTGAGCGCCCCGCACCAGATCCCTCGGTTCCAGTGACTCCATCCCGGAAGATGGCAGAAATTTGGATTCCCACCTCATCTGCCACTAAAGAGCTACTACGCTCTCTTGTTCAGTAGCCCATAAGAGCACCACGATGCTCGCCCTTTCGTGGACTGGCGCCACCACCCTAGTGTGACGCCAGTCGCAGTCGTCAGAAATAGATTTGTATGTAGACAAACAAGCCCGCCACGTGGCGAGCAAATCTAATGACTTAGTAGGGGTAATCATGGCGCTGAATTCAAATGGAACGATTGTAGAGACCGCGGGGCTAACGAAGTCCTACAAGGGTGTAAATGCCCTCAAGGGTCTGGACTTGAACGTTCCTAAACACTCAATTTTTGGTTTTCTAGGTTCGAACGGATCTGGAAAGACAACGACCATCAAGCTCTTACTCGGGCTCACACAGCCCACTGAGGGAAGCGCTTCTATCTTCGGTCTCGACTCGGTAGATGAGAGCTTGGAGATTCGTAAGAAGGTCGGCTATCTAGGTCAGGACCCACGGTTCTTCGACAATATGACAGCACGAGAAACAATGCGTTTCCGAGCCGGGTTCTACTACACAGGCCCTAGCATGGCGATCGAATCACGAATATCTGAAGTACTTGATTTAGTCGGAATTTCCGACAAGTCTGATCGACCGGTAAAAGGCTTTTCAGGCGGTGAACGCCAGAGACTCGGCATTGGTCAGGCGTTAATCAATTCGCCCGATCTACTAATTCTCGACGAACCAGCTGCAGCACTAGACCCGATGGGTCGACGTGATGTCCTCGACGTTATGCGCAGCTTGAAGTCAGAAACCACCATCTTTTACTCAACTCACATCCTCGACGATGTGCAGCGGGTGAGCGATTCAGTGGCGATTCTGAACCACGGCAACCTTCTGGCTCAGGCGCCGATCGAAGAACTTCTTGGCGGATCCGGAAAAACGATTTACACCATCGTCCTAAAAGGCGATTCAAGTGAAATTCAGCTTCGGGTTATGTCTAAGGAATGGGTCGAATCGGTTGATGTTTCTCCAAGTAAAGAAGAAACCATATTGCAAGTAAGTGTCACCGACGATAAAGCCGCCGAAGCGCAGCTGATGCGTCTCATATCAACCGACGAACATGTGACCGTAAGTGAATTCAAACGACAAGAGATGGATCTCGAAGAAGCATTCATCAACCTCGTGGAGCAGAACGATGACAACTAATACACAACAACTGAATAGAGTGAACGGACAGAACTGGAGCGCAGGTCTTGGCAACCTGAGCCGCATGGAAGTCGCTAAATGGGTCAAATCTCGCCAGGGACTAATTCACCTAGGACTCTGGATGTTGATCATCAACGGCCTCATGGCAATCATCATTTCTACAGCAGGAGAAGAACTAGAAGCAGGCCAAACAATCGTGTCTGCAAGCATCGAGCCATTCATTGGCATCACCAGCTGGTTTACAGCCATCGGTGTGTCCGTTGTTGCGATGGGAGCGATTGTTGGTGAGAAACGTTCTGGAATAGCCGCATGGATTTTATCTGCACCGGTTTCAAGAACTTCCTACTTCACATCAAAGTTCGTAGTAATTGGGTTCTTCAGCGTAATAACAATGGTCGTGATTCCAGGACTCATCGTTTTCGCAGAACTGTCGTTCATCCCTTCCGGTGCTGAAGTTGGAGAAATTTCAATCCTTCCATGGATCGCCAGCGTCGGTGCGCTTGCTCTGAACGTTGTGTTCTACCTGAGCCTGACCCTCTTTTTGGGAACTGTGCTCAGCTCACGCGGAGCCGTAGTCGGTATTCCGATTGGGTTCGTGTTCGCAGGAATGTTCTTGGGTGGCGTGCTTCCTGAAGGAATCGCACAGCTCACACCATGGGCAGTTGTATCGCCTCTAGCGATGGAACTTGCCGAGGGAGCGAAAGACGTTACTAGCTACGTTCCAGCAATCTCGTCGGCAGTTTGGTCTGTAGCCCTCATCGGCGCATCCATCTGGCGATTCAACCGAGAAGAATTCTAAATACCGATCAACACATCAGCTGTAGAAGGCTGAAATCGAACAAGGAATACGGACAATGACTGCATCAAACGTACTACGAAACAACAGAATGGCTCTGCTCACAGAACTACTAACCCTTTGGTTTCAAGAACGCACTTGGCGCAGTTTTGTGTACCTCCTACTAGGTCTGCCGCTTGGCATTGTGTACTTCACCTTCGTGGTGACGGCCACATCGCTGAGCGGCGGCATGATGGTAACTCTGGCAGGAATTCCACTGTTGGTGGGAACTTTTATCGGAGTCAGGGTGCTGGCGAAATTTGATGCGAAAGTTTCAAATTCCATCCAGCAGACGAACATCGTGCTGCCTCCCGCTACTTGGGATGAAGGCAACTTGCATACCAAGATCGAAATGACAGTAAAGAGTCGTGCCACATGGAAGAGCTTCATCTACATGGTGGCAATGCTACCGATCGGGATAATGAACTTCACGGCTGCCGTGACTTTCATTGCTA
This sequence comes from Chloroflexota bacterium, assembly GCA_018649665.1. Lineage (GTDB taxonomy): Bacteria > Chloroflexota > Dehalococcoidia > Lucifugimonadales > Lucifugimonadaceae > Lucifugimonas. The sequence goes on from JABIHL010000148.1 coordinate 28,392, forward strand.
TCGGTGCGATGTGGGCAACGTTCTGGTTGTGGTCCGACTGGACTCAAATTGAGTTCACTTGGACAGTTGACCATGTGATTGATTTCGTTTGGCACGTCGAGGCCCCAGTAGACGTCCCGTGGCAAGCAGAAGGACTAGTGATGGCAGCGGGTTGGCTAATGCTCATCACAGCACCGGCAATACTTATTGTTATGGCGCACTTACAGGGTCGATTCGCTCAGCGGATGTTGTCAGACGAGAACGTAGCAACAGAACAGCAATTGTCACCGTTTGGAGCAGCAGCGTAGCTCTGGATTCGACGCAACTAGCTGTAAATAAAAACGGGCGATGGAACCAAATCCATCGCCCGTTTTCGTTTGTTCTATTTGAACGCTAGCTCACCTGTGAACTAGGCATGACCGTTGAAGGCTGCAGTCTGCTTGCTCATTCGAGCACCGTGGTCGTCAGCGAATCGCTTCACTGCGTTGAAGATCGAATCCTGGTCGAGATGAGCTTCCTTGATCACGTCGTCCTCGGTACCACCGCTCAACCACTGGTTGTCCCAGTCAGAAGTCAGCGAGTACTCGTCGGTCAACGGGCCAACTCCAGTAACCGGCCATACACGGCGAGTTCCTGTGGTTACGACCATCATGTTGAACTTCTCGGCATCCGAGAGAACGCTCTGCTTGTACTCTTCCGACTGTCGATCGAACAGCTCTTCACTGATCGCAGCAACAACCTTCACGTTAGCTCCAGCAGATTCGATATCGTCAAGCGCGTTCACGAGGTTCACTGTCGAGCTTGAACCCTGCGAAAGCACAACACCGTGCTTAGGTTTGCTCTCATCGTAATCACGGATGACGTAGAAGCCCTTTGCCGCTGCGTTGATGTCGGTGTCGGCAAATTTAGTACGGTCTGCCACTGCGAAGTCCGGTCGTGCGACTTCCATAACAATCACGCCGACCTTCGGGTCGCGAGCAGCAATTTCAGCGGCAGCGAAGTATCCCGGAGCAACGTCGTTGTAATCCCAGAAGCTAAGAACTATTACCTGCCCCTTAGGGAACAGCTTCCACACCTGAGGTGCGAAGATTCCGAAGTGAGTTCGTGCATCGGCAGCAGTCTCTGGACCCGAGTGACCAGCAAGGACGTGTGCAACACCCATGCGGAACGGTGAATCCTGGTTTTGCTGGCTCCAAACACGAAGCGGTAGGTACATCAGAGGCGTAAACGCACCGTATGTACCTGAAATCGACCAGACTCCGTTGAACTTCTTAGGGTCCTTCGAAAGCGACTGGCTAGTAAATCCAACAGCTGTAAGAGCGTTTCCGGCTTCCTGAATCGGAGCCTTCAAACGAGTGCCAGCCTGGTTTTCGATCGGATCGTAGTGTCCCCACAACGATCCAGCGTTCACGTTGATCGATTCAGCAAGGTCGGCTGCGACAATTACGAAACGGTTTTCCGTAACGTAATTCGCCCACTTGATGATTTCAGAAATCGCTCGACGAGTTCCCTTGACCTGACCCGGCTCTTCGTAGAGCTTGATCGCAACGTCCTTGGTCTCGCCAGTAATGTGATTCTTGGCCGTAACCGTCGTTGGCTCGATCGGCAGGTTCTTCACCCGAAGTCGATCGTCTTGGAACGGATCTACATCGGCTTGAACGCTAAGTGAAAGATCGTCGTTGACTTTGTCGCCAAGCTCAACGAGCTTGTCGGCAAGCCAGTCGCCAAGACCCGAGTTGTCGAGAACCGACATCGCAATGTCGATGTTGGCCTTCAACTGAAGAAGGTTTTCCTTTGGATCCTTCACTGCGCCGTCACGGATGCCTTCGAACTTCACGCCGAACTTATCTTCAAATGTAGTAGCCAGACCTTGGAAGTACTCGCCGTTCATAGGCAATCCGTAAGCGTGACTTGAGTGGTCTTTTATCTGAGGAATGCCACCCGGCAGATCTTCTCCATCCGGAGCACCAGGCCAGTAACCCTTGACTGTCTTACCGATAACAATGATCGGTCGACGATCCGACTCGTCAGCGTCTTCCATCGTCTTCAAGGCAGCAACAACCTGATCGTAATCAGTTGCGTTATCGACTCGAATTACGTTCCAGCCGTACGACGACCACTGGTTCTCGATGTCGTAGGTATCTTCCTTCACAACGCTGCCGATGAGTTCGTCATCGATACCGGCGTTGTTGTAGGACATCAGCACACGTAGACGCTTACCGACTCGGTTGGCAACTGCCTGAGTCTTGAACTCCTGCGAGTGACCCGAAGTAAGAGCGAATTCCCCTTCGAGTGCGAAAATCTTCAGTGATTCGTCGGCACCCATCATGTCCCAGAACGCAGCCTTACCAGCAGAGGTAGCGATACCAACTCCCGAAGGACCACCGTTCACATCATTCGTGAGGTCGGTCGATTCTGAGTGACCCGATAGCGCACGGATGCCGCGAATCTTTGCCTGAGAAAATGCAGGGTGATCGGTAAGACCGTTTTCTTCAAGAATATTCGAAAGCGCACCAGCACCTCGGCGGAAACCAAGAGCATCGATGGCAAGCATCGAAGCTTCAGCGTCAGCCTTGTACTTATCATCGCCAGTTGCCTTGTGCTTGCGATCGAGCGCCTCGCCCATGAGCATCCACATTGCGTATGTGACAGGAGCGTTGTGACCACCAGCGAGCATGAACTTGTCAGAGAACGGGTGCTTCGGTCGACGGTAGTCGAACGTCATTCCACCGTTTTCAGGGCCGGCGAGGTGAGTAGAAATCACGTAAGGCGTATAAGCCGTACCACCACCGAAGTGACCCGTCTGATGATAGTTGCACATCAAAACGAAAGTCATGTTTGTCAGGAAACCAAGTTGTTCCAGACGTTCCTTGTCGTAATCAGGAACCTGAACAGCGTTGTCGGTTATGACCTGATCAGTTGACGAGGTGTGAATCGTGACGGTTGAACTACCGCGAGGTGACATACGTTCAATTACTCCAAATAAAAAATCGAATCTATGCAAAAACTGCGCGCGAATCCTTATAGGGTCCCGCGAAATATTCGCGGCGTCAGAATATCTGCGAATCGGCTACTTTGCCAGCCCGAAAGAGGCATATCCGGGTACTATCGCACCGAGATACTTGCGAATATTTCACACGTTCAGAATCCATAGCCAAATTATCGAGCACCGTTTGACCGGGTAGAGAGCACAAACATGACCCAAAAATCATCTTCACGAATCCACCAAAATTTCATCGGTGGAAAATGGCAAGACTCTATCTCTGGACAGGTCTATCCGGTCACTAATCCGGCCCACACGTCGCAGGTGATTGGTCAATTTCAATCGAGCCTGCCGCAAGACGCCGAAAACGCTATCGCCGCCGCCCACGAGGCGTCGAAAGGCTGGGCGAGCACGCCAGCTCCGCAACGCGGGGCGATCCTCTACAAAGCCCTCGAAGTGATGAGTCGACGTGCTCAAGAGATGGCAGAGGCGATCACTATCGAAGAAGGCAAGCCGATCGCCGATTCTATGGGCGAAGTAAAACGTGCGATGAACATCATCGAATACGCAGCCGGTGAAGGTCGGCGTTTATTCGGCTACACAACGCCGTCAGAGCTTCCCGATACCGTTGCTTACACCGTGAAACGACCGCTCGGTGTAGTCGCTCTAATCACTCCTTGGAACTTCCCGCTGGCAATCCCCGTCTGGAAGCTCGCACCCTGCCTCATCGCCGGAAACACGGTCGTCTACAAACCCGCTTCGGCAACACCATTAACCGCTGTAAAGACAGTCGAAA
>JABIHL010000149.1 GCA_018649665.1 Chloroflexota bacterium
CTACCGTCTCGCACGAACTCAAGACACCGCTAACAAGCATCATGGCATTTACCGACATCCTCTCAAGACACCAGTCAGGTGAGAAAAAAGATCGAAATATTCAACAGCTGGAAATCGTCAAAAACAACGGCAAACATCTGCTCGTGCTAATCAACGACCTTCTTGATATTTCTATGCTCGAGTCTGGGGGGGTTAAACTTGAAAAATCCGAATTCGATCTTGACTCAACGGTACAAGAAGTCGAAAGCGTGATGTCGCCACTACTGGCATCCAAGCACCAAAAATTTGAATTCAAAGGAAACATTTCAGGTCAGATGGTGACGCTAGATCGCACCAGACTTGTACAGGTGCTGATGAACTTCGTATCGAACGCTCACAAGTACTCTGAGCCAAAGACGACGATCACCATGGAAGCTCAAGTGAAATCCGGCAACCTGCAAATGGCTGTAACTGACCAAGGGATGGGAATTTCAGAAGCAGATCAACGACGGTTGTTCACAAAATTCTTTCGGGTCGACAATGAAGCAACCAGATCGGTTTCAGGAACTGGTTTAGGACTGTCGATCACAAAAGAGATCATCGAAGCACATCGAGGCAACGTCGCAGTTCAAAGCTGGCTCGACAAAGGCACTCGGATCAGTTTTACGGTCCCACAGAGTTCAGAAGCGTTAGAAGCTGCCGCGTAACCGACGCAGCAATCCTGTTGTCTGCTAATCAAGCCCCTTCGCACGCCGGCGATTGCTTCGGCGAATGTTCGAAGCGGTGCGCCAAGTACGGTATGAAACGTAGCCCGACGCAATTCCAGAAACCCCTACGCCAAATGCGACAAGACCCAACCGTCGTTGGGCAGACCTAGCATCGTCTTCGTCCGGTTCCCCTGTCATATTCGCTGCGAACAAAATCAACACACCCAGCAATATTCCGATCGGTGCGTACACGCCAAGCAATATCGAAATTACTCGAACAAGCTTCGCCAGTGAAGAGTCGAACAGACGGCGGGAAGCATCACGTTTATCGACGCCTTCTGCTGCTGTCGATTCTCGAACCGGGCTCTCGTACTTGTGCAATTTCTACCTCGATTGCCAATGCGTTTCTCGTAATCACAAACACCGCACAACCCAGCCGCAACACAGGAAAATCAGTCCACCCTAAGCGATATCGAGCCATCACCGTCACCATACAGCGACTCAGCGTCATGCTGCGGTTCATAGCCGATCTCGCGTCTCGTCGTCTCGATATCAAAGACGTTATACGTGTTGTCCGATATCACGTAATAGTGGGCACTCGGACGCAGCTTGCCCGCCCGTGCCGTTTTGTAGCAGGCATCGACGAATCGTGCTGAATCTTCCTGGTGACACCACACTGTGAAGTACGAAATCTCGTCCTTCTTTCCGTTCGTCGGGTTTATTCCGCCCCAACGAGCCGCAACCGCACTTTGACCCTGCGCTCCTAGTCGGTGACACCACGCTTCCACGTAAGCCTTCTCGACCCCGTAGTCACCGGTCGGACACGGCTCAGTCATTACCGACAACGGCTCTGGCCAAGGTACGACTTCATCGAAACGACGGTTGGCGATTGGTGAGTTATCTTCCCTCGTATAGCCGTAGTACGCCGCGCCGGTGGCGTGTACCGAACTCGATCCGATTACGACAGCGTTTGGGCAAACGTCCATAATCGCTTTGAACACTTGATCGGTCATCGCATTCATATCGCTGAGCGGATCGATTCGAGCGAGATAAACGACAAGATCACGACCTTCGAGCACACTACGCAACTTTGCATCATCTACCGAAGCGTCAAGTTCTATGAAATCTCGGTGTGCCGTGGCATCAGTCGCAGCGTCGGGCGCACCTGGCAAGTCGGCCGAAACGACGCGGTACTCCGCATCTAGTTGAGGCAAATAAGTGCGCAGTCCCGCGCCAATCGTGCCCTTGCCGCCTATCAACAGAGTGCTAATCAATATTGTCTCCCGATCATGTGATTAATCCGTTTCGCCAAACTCCATTTATCGCTTGCGATCAGCAATAGTACCGTTACCCGCATAAACAGTGAATCCAATTCAAAGTTTCTGCATCATAATCGCCACGTAACTAATAATCCTCGCCCGAATTCGCAGCAGCGGCTCGGGTGGGCAATGGTCTGTTCTAGCGGACCCTGGAGTACTAAAGAATGCGATCAACAGCAGAAGTCATCGGACACCATATTGAATCAATGGCAGCCGGCGATCTTAACGGCTTGCTCAGCGACTATTCAGATGATGCGGTAGTTCTCACACCAAACGGCAACTTTTCTGGACCCCACGAAATCAAGGCATTCTTCGAAGGCTTCATCGCAAGCCTGCCTGAAGGATTCGTAGCGGCAATGGAATTGGAAGTGAACGTAACCTCGGGCGAATACGGTTACATGACGTGGAACGCCGGACAATTCACACCGTTAGGCACCGACACGTACCACGTAGTCGATGGCAAGTTCGTAATGCAGTCTTTCGCTGCATACATGCCTAAGTAATATCGAACCGGATTGCTGGGCAACGTTCACGGTTTGTACCGGCGTGTTTACTCGGCCCTGAAACTAAACAGGCTGCCTCTGAAATTTCTCAGAAGCAGCCTGCTTTTTTTTTGTCAGCGTGACTAAGTGACAAACGACCGGGTTATAGATCTCGCATGAACGTCACGTCCCGTGCGAACGCTTCCTCGGCTCCACCTACAAGATCGATCTGGCCCCTGCCCTTAACATCTTGCTTCGATCCGTCACGCTCAGGCTCGACATATCGATCGAACCATTCCTGAAGCTGCTTAGCCATCTGCCGAATGATCGACCTGAACGCAATATCGTCGACAGCATTCACCGTTTCGTTCGGGTCGTTCGCTAAGTCATAAAACTCGTTCGGACCATCCGGATATCGATGAATGTACTTCAGCGATTTAGTTCGTATCATCCGCGTCGGACCGTACTCATCAGCCACAACAACCGACATATCCGCTTCCTGAATTTCACCGTCCAACGTCGCAGCAAAGCTCGTTCCGGGAAGTGAATCTCGAACGTTGCCAATGGTGTAGCCCAAACGCACGTAATCCAAGATCGTCGGCATCAGATCGTAATGACTCAGCAGCCCTTGCTCGACCGAGCCTTGCGGAACGTGACCCGGACGTGACATCAGCGTCGGAACCTTCACCGCGGTGTCGTACATATTTGCCGGATACGTTCCGTTCCCTTTGCCCCAAATACCGTGGTGCCCCATGCTCATGCCGTTGTCGGCGGTGAACACGATCAACGTATTTTCGCGTAGATCGTTCGCTTCAAGCCAGTCGATCAACCGACCAATGTTGTCGTCCATCGCAGTGATCGCCGCGAAGTATCCGCTTAGGAGCTGTCGGCGTTCATCTGCGGTCTCACCAACGCTGCCTGAGGACCCTTCTTTCAGAAGATGATTCAGGTGGATCGGATCCCAACGAACGGAGTCGAAAGTGCAGTTGTCAAAATAGTCGTTGTATATCTCCGACGGATGCTGCTCGCTACCCCAAGGAGCATGAGGTGCGGTGTAGTGAACGTTCATTGAGAACGGCTTATCCGAACTCTTTTGGTCGTCCAAATACCCTATGGCATTGTCGGTAATCACATCGCTGAAATAGCCGTCCGACGTGTACTGCTCACCGTCCTGAAACATCGGTGCGTTGTAGTAGTCACCCGAACCCGTGGCGTGGACATTCCAGTAGGCAAATCCAGCCTGAGGCGTGGCGGAATCGCCGATGTGCCACTTACCGCTCAGCGCCACGTCGTAGCCGTTACTGCCAAGAATTTCGGTGTAGGTAGTTCGACCTTCAAGATACTGAATCGTCTTGCCATCGCCCGGTAAATCGACCGAGTTACCCGCTCTTAGGAAATCCTGAACGCCGTGCTGCGAGGGGATTTGGCCCGTAAGAATCGATGCCCTTGCTGGCGAACAAACCGGCGACGCACAAAAGAAGTTTTCGAACCTTATTCCGGTTTCGGCCAGTCGATCCAAGTTCGGCGTCTTAAGTTCAGGCGTCCCAGCGCAGTTCATCGCCCACGCCCCCTGATCGTCGCTCAGGATGAACAAAATATTGGGTCGGTGCGTATCGGTGCTGGCCACGAGAACTCCTAATCAGAATCGATCAAAACTAAAACGAAAGTCTACTGCCCAATGGCGTCAAGTAGGCTCTGACAGTCTTCGATTTTAATCTCGCACAGCAATATCAAATTGCCGACGATCGCATACGTCGAGTAGCTCGTTCGGGTCGAACTAATACCGCCCGAAGCAAACGGCGCTGGCTTACGTCGCCCGGTCGCAACGTCCGCTATTTCCTGACCCGAACTAATCGCTGAAGCTTGTGATTCGTACACGCGAACTTCGACATCGCGCTGGGCATAGAACCCGTACCAAACGCTCGTCACACCGGGCAAAGTCTCAGGCGAAAGTTCTTTCGACTTCTTCCATCCCACCGCAGCCACATCTTCAGCAGTGAATACGGCGTCTGGAAGCTTTATTTGAGCGGCATCAATATCAGGCTCATCGACCGACTCGGCAACCGATTCGACACTGCTTGACGATCCGCAGGCGGCGGCGAACAACGAAATCCCCGCAAGAACGACGATAAGTAAAAAATATCGAAATTTGCTCATGGCTCGGCAGTATAAGGCAAGCCACCCATGAAACTAGCTACGACCGATTTCGCACGTAGCCAGGAACTTCGCTCATCGACTTGATGACCGATCCTTCCCAATCAACCACCCCGACTCTAAGCACGCCAACCGCACCTTCGTCCTCGGTAATCAGATCATCGATCTGGACCGCATCGATTCCCACACGAACCGCACCGTTCAGTTCGTCTGAACCTCCATCGCCAACGAAAAGCGTTTCATCAGCCGAAACGTCCAACTCATCAATCACTACTTGGTACGCTCTTGCATCGGGTTTCCGAATGTGAGTCACACACGAATAATGAGCGGCGGCGAAGTAGAGAGCGAACTCCGTATCAAGCCATACGGCAGGAACGTCGTAAACGCAGTCGGTCACAAGCCCGATGTCACAGCCCATTGCGTTAAGTTCTTCGAGCATAGCGATCACGCCAGTTTTTGGAGTAAGAAATTTCCGGGTGATCGAACGTCGCAATTCCATGCACTGCGCCATCTGAGAATCAGAAACGTTTGCCCCTACCAATTCAGCGGCGGCAAGAATATCGCCTTCTGACGACCCGAAACTACCGTCCAGCCGACCATCGTTAATCGACATCCAAGGTGTTTGGAACGTCTCGGGTGTCTGTCCAAGCACCAATGCGATTTCAGCGACCATCTGGCGATACGCAGTCATCGATGGCGATTCGATCAGAGTTCCGAATAGGTCGAACAAAACGGCTTTGTACATATGGGATCCTTAGAGATTTGACTTGTTTTGTGTGCCGCACGACCGAAAACCGATCACATCACACTACTGCTCCCCAACGAGATCAAGCCCGTTAAATCGACCCATCTTGCGTCGCCACCCTGTAAATTAGCCGCCAAAGCAAGATCGCCTGAAGCATCAACGAGTCGTCAATCGCACAAGGAACCAGATATGAGTAATGAGAAAATCGGATTCGTAGGACTCGGAATGATGGGTCTGCCGATGGCACGCAATCTGGTCGAAGACGGCTATTCAGTCAACGTATTCGATCTAAACGACGCCACGGTGAACGCCGCAAAAGATTTCGGCGCATCATCATCCGATTCAGCCGCTGACACCGCCTCTTTGTCCGACATCGTAATCACTATGGTTCCCGATTCCGAACACGTCGAAGCTGTGATCGCCGGTGACAACGGCATTCTCGAAGGGCTGAAGCCCGGCTCGGTGGTCATCGACATGAGCACAATCGACCCCGAGATGGGCAAGAAGATGGCGAATCTCATCGAAGCCAAAGGATCGAACTTCGTCGATGCTCCCGTGACTGGCGGTGTCGGAGGCGCAGAAGCCGGAACCCTATCCATCCTTGTGGGCGGCAATGCCGAAGTATTCGAACGAGCACTACCCGTATTAAACGTTCTCGGCGGAGACGTTTCGCATATGGGACCCGTCGGTTCGGGTCACACGACCAAAATCGCAAACCAATTGATCGGAGTGGCGACTCTTGCTGGAATGGCGGAAGCCTTCGTTCTCGCGAAGAAGTCGGGACTCGATATGCAGGCATTCTTCGATGCAGTTAAAAACGGTGCAGGTAGATCATGGGCGCTCGAAACGCTCGGACCCAAAATCCTTGACGGGGATTTCGCACCGGGGTTCATGGTGAAGCACATGCAGAAAGATTTGCGACTCGCTGGTCAGCTTGCTGCCGACACCGGAACAGCATTACCGACGAGCACTCTCATCGCCCAGCTCTACCGATCAGTTCAAGCCGACGGACCCGATGCGGTCAACCAGGGTCACCAAGCTCTAGTTCAGGCAATCGAAAAAATGTCGAACGAAAAAGCTCGCAAGTAACTAGCACACGTTCTCGGTGCGCCGATCACAATCGGCTTTGCATCGCACTACAACGCGTCTACTCTCTTCGCCATCTCGAAGTCATTGGCGACTATACCGCCTAAATCATGGCTCCACCAAGTGAGAGTTACCCTCCCCCACTCGGTCACAATCCGAGGATGATGATTCGCCTCTTCAGCAAGATCCCCGACACGATTCGTGAACGCCAACGCCTCGGCAAAATCATCGAACGCGAATGCCTTCTGTAGACGCCCCATACCTTCTTCGACGACCACGCTCCATCCCGGTGCGGTCGGCAACAATTCCGCAATTTCCTGCTCGGTTAGCTTCGCCATATCCAGTCTCTTGTTTACTCGATTTATCAGCCCGTAATCTGCACGATCGGCAGCACAATGTGCGACGGATGAGAACTATCCGCATAAACCGTATTCGTCGCTTTTTGAGTCCGTGTGTGCCGACCGATAGCTTCGCCAGTGTTCGGATTAACGTCGAACCTCGGGAAGTTGCTCGATGATATATCGAGCCTAATTCTGTGACCTTTCACGAACCGATTCGACACCGGGGGAAGCACTATTTGCACTTCGTATATTTTTCCCGGATTCATCAACTCTTCGCCGTCGAATCCGTCTCGGAATCGAGTCCTGCGAATCGAATCTTCAAGCGGAAGATGAAACCCCTCTGGATACTCTTCGCTCGGCGGGTATACATCGATGAGCTTCGCTGTGAAATCGGTATCAATTGCGTCAGACGATATCCAAAGATTCACCAGCATCGACCCTGTAACTTCGACATCGGCTTCAAGCGGCTCCGTCTGAAAAACGTTCACGTCATCCCGATCTGCCAGTAACGCAGGCGTACCCGGCTCACGATCGGCAGGCACCACAGTCGACTCAATCTCTTTTTGATGAAGAGGACCATCGGGAATCAACGACCGCATCCGAGCCCGTTGTGGAACATAGGCACTGTCAAGATCGTCAGGCAAAACGATCCACTCATAGAACCCCGTTACATTCCCGCTGATGGAAGGGACAGGGTTCTCGGGATCATGAACCCATGACGTCTCACTCGATTCAGCGACAGGTGAACTTTCGCCTAAACCGCCGTCGGCTGACAAGTAGTACGCCGTTTCTACTGCACGAGCCACCGGCCATTCCTGTTCGACTCGCCATCCACCACCGTGCTGAATTCGCCCAGCAGCGTCGAATTCACCGTCTCCACCACCCATAACAAATATCCGAACGGGGTCATCGTCCTCGACCCCGGTTTCGATGCCCTTGAGCCAGCGATCGAACCACCTAAATCGTTCAGCGTTTAGGACTTCGTCACCCCAATTCGCTGTCGGACCAAAATCGACATCACCAACGAACGACGCACCCTTACCTCGCATCGAAACGTGATTCCATGGTCCTAATATCAATCGCTGTGGCGAAGTATTTTTCTTCGCCATATGTGCGAACTGCTCTGAAGTTTCAGCAGCGAACGGGTCATACCAGCCCGAGCTATACACCGCTGGAATATCGGCCATACGATCGTAATGCTGAGCGTGATCGAGCGATTCCTGCTTCCAGAAATCGGTGTACGAACCATCTCGGTAATAGTGCATAAGAACTTTTTCTAAGTTCGGCACTTCAGAAATTGGTGTACTGCCCTCGGTAAACGGCTGCTTCCAAATCTCCTCACGCAATCGTTCGGCACCGCGTTCTATTCGATCTATCGCTTCGGAATTCCCAGCGATCTCCTGCGAGTCGTATCCATGCAAATACAACGCACCGTACATGTGCAGCGCCATCGCCCCGCCCTGACGAACTTCCCAGCGGAACGCGTTCGTCGGTGCAACGTCTACCCACAATGCCGCAAGATGCGGCGGGCGATACAGCGAAGCCATGTTCTGAACGATGCCTCCGTGAGAAGCACCGACCATACCTACTTTGCCGTTCGACCATGGCTGACCAGCCGCCCATTCGATAGTGTCGTAGCCGTCTAGACCTTCCTTCTGATTCGCAGTGTGGAAGTAGTCGCCAGTTCCTTCAGAATCACCACGACCTCGTAGGTCTTGAAGCACCACAACGTACCCGCGTGGAACGAACGCATTCGCAACAGCTTCGATCCAAATGACCGGGTTAGATTTGTCGTAAGAAGTTCGGCCAACGATCACCGGAAACTGGCCATCGACGGCGTTCCCATTGTCATCAGCCGGACGGTAGACATCGGTCGCAAGCCGAACACCGTCTCTCATCGGGATCATTACATTGTGAGAAGAGACGATTCCAAAATTCGGTGAGTCAGTCATGGTTATGGCAGTTTGTTGGTACGAGACAATTGTGCGAATGGCAGAAAGACGAACAATATATATGCGGAATTCTCTGATTGCGCAATTAGTATCACGCCCTCGCCCATCAAACGATCAGATCGACCACAACCAAGTGGCGAGTGCGCGCCGCCGGTGATACACGCCTACAGAAATTCGCTTAGACCTCATGCTGATCCAAATCAGCCGACAGGAGGTTCGGTCTCCGAAACTCTGAATGCCCGAGCGACACGCACTCTATTGGTTAATACGCTCCTACAAAGATTTGGATTCTTGCCAGTTTCGTTTTCCAACTCCGCCAAATGATGATTCGCCATCCTCGTATGCACATCACCTAACCCGACACCCCAAGGCATATCGGCGTAACCTGTCGCATAAATGGGCGAGCATGCCGAACCAGATCACTGCAATAACAGGTGGAACCAAATGGCGTTGGACAAACAGCAACTAGTAGAAATGTATCGACGGATGTGCCGCATCCGATACTTCGAAGAGGCAGTGATCGAAATTCACTCGTCAGGCGAACTTATCGGACCCGCCCACCCGTACATCGGTGAAGAAGCCGTTGCCGTTGGAGCCTGTGCCGCATTACGTGACACCGACCGAATCGCCGGAAACCACAGGTCGCACGGGCACCCAATCGCCAAAGGTGGCGACGTCAATCGAGCGATGGCAGAAATCCTCGGAAAAGTCGACGGATTCTGCAAAGGCAAAGGTGGCTCAATGCACCTTGCCGACTTCTCAATCGGCATTCTTGGCGAATCAGGCATCGTTGCATCTTCTGTTCCAATCGCCACCGGGGCCGCACTTGCGGCGAAGCTCAGCAAACAAGATTTCGTATCGCTGGTTTTCTTTGGTGACGGAGCGTCAAACCAAGGCGCCTGCCACGAATCGATGAACATGGCAGCGCTCTGGGATTTGCCTGTGATATTCATGTGCGAAAACAACGGCTATGCAATCACCACTTCGTACAAAAACTCTGTCTCAGTCGACCACGTAAGCGATCGCGCCAGCGCATACGGTATGCCGGGTGTACTCGTTGATGGACAAGATGCAATCGCCGTTTGGGAAGCCACCAACGAAGCCGTTCGGCGCGCACGAGCCGGCGAAGGGCCAACGCTAATCGAAGCGATGACATACCGATACGAAGATCACTCGCTCGGTCTCGATAAAATCCGTAAATCTGAATACCGCTCGCAAGAAGAAGTCGACGAGGCGAGAACCCGCGACCCACTTCCAATTCACCGATCAGCGATGATCACTCACGGCTTTGCGACCGAAGCCGAATGTGACGAGATCGAAGCAACCGTTCAAACCGAAATAGATGGAGCGATTGAATTCGCTCGCAACAGTCCATTCCCGAAGCCAGAAGATCTCTACGACGATATGTGGGCAACTCCCGTTTAACCGTCAATTTATCTTCCAGATTCACCTAGAAATCCCCGAAAACATAAACAAATATGGCAACCAAAACCTACATCCAGGCAATCGCCGAAGCCACTATCGAAGAGATGGAACGCGATAAAGCGGTATTCACAATGGGTGAAGACCTTCGTCAATCCGTCTACGGAGCCACCGCCGGACTCGTCGAGCGATTCGGCGAAGATCGTGTCCTCGATACTCCCCTATCCGAAAATGGCTTCTTCGGAGCAGCACTAGGTGCTTCTCTGTGTGGAATGCGCCCGATCGTCGAAACCGTGACCAGTTTCCTATGGGTCGGCATGGACCAACTGATTTCGCAAGCCTCGAAGATGAGATACATGTTCGGTGGGCAAGCCGAACTACCCGTGACTTTCCGAGTTCGAATGTTCTACGCACGAGGAGCCGCGGCTCACCACTCTGATAGAAACTACCCGGTGTTTATGAACACACCAGGACTAAAAATCATCTGCCCGACCAACGCATATGACGCTAAGGGACTGATGAAAACGGCAGTGCGTGACAACGACGTGTGCTTGCTTTTTGAAGACGGAATCGCACTCAGTTCCCGAATGGAAGTACCCGACAATGACGACCTTCCAGACGGCGAACTCCTCGTACCATTCGGAGTCGCCAATATCGTGCAACCCGGTTCCGATGTCACAATCGTCGGCATCGCGGGAGGCGTGCAGCACGCGATCGACGCGGCCAAAGTTCTCGAAGCTGAAGGTGTATCCGCTGAGATTATCGACCCTCGCACGCTGGTTCCGCTCGATACCGACACCATCTTGAAGTCTGTCGCCAAGACAGGCCGATTAGTGGTGGTCGATCCAGCGCACAAAATGTGTTCGGCAGGATCCGAAATCGCAGCGATTGTTGCCCAAGAAGGATTCTGGGATCTTCAGGCCCCGATTCAGGTAGTGGCATCCGAGCAGATCAATGTCCCTTACTCACCTGCCCTTGAACCACTCATCTATCCAACGCCCGAAAAAGTTGTAGCCGCCATACGCACTGTGCTGGATTAGTACCCGCACCCTGTGCAATATCGGCCAATCGTGCGATGCTGACTAAATGGTCAGCACTTCGAGCACTCGACTATTAACGCTACTTATCGTGGCTTTAACGGTCGCGCTCGCCATCAGTGCCTGCGTCACCGAATCACCCGAATTAGCCAGCGCACCGGCAGAAACGACCAGCGACTTTCAGACGTCGAACCCAACCGTCGTTCCGGCAGCAGCCGTGATTCGAACACCAGATCCGACTCAAAAATCGTCTCCTCGCTCTGGCAATCCCGATAAAGCTTCTACTCATGTGCCAACTACCGCTCAACCACCTGCAATATCCACTGCCACACCAGCCGATCAAGCAATACCAACTGAAACAGTTAGCTTTCAACCGCCCGTCATAGAGGCAACCTCTTCCGTAGCACCAACAACCACGCCGACAGCCCAAAGCAACGCTCCCGCCTCAACGCCCCCTCCGTATCACTACAAAACTATCGAAGAAGCCAACACAGGCTCTGAGCAATTGGGCTGCTCTGGCTGGTCCGGCGTCACCGTCGACGGAGTTTCCTACATCCGTTCTTGCGGAAGTCATAGCGACTTCGAGCTGCTCTCTTCTGGAAGCGGAGTGACTCTCTCGGGCGAACCATGCACGATCGAATCCGATCCCACAGCACGATTCACCCATACACCGACCGAACTCGCACAAATCGCATCGATCGTCCCTGCGGGATCACCATCAGGCGGCGTAATCAAGCCGCACTCGTATCTTCACAACAAAAACAAAGCCGACGGTAAAAACATTCGCGTGCCGGTCTACGCCGTCGCCGACGCCGTACTTACATCGATTTCGTACTACAACACCACCGTCGATTCGGCTGAATACCTAATTTTCTTCGACGTAACCTGCGAGATAAGCTTCAAGTACGACCACCTATCCGAACTCGCCCCAAAGCTAGCTTCAGTCGCTCCCGAAACACCGGCTGACGACAGTCGAGGCAGCAAGATGCCGCCAATCGAACTCGAAGCAGGCGAACTCATCGGCTACTCAATCGGTGCAGGCGGTCAGGGGGCATGGGACTTCGGAGCCTACGATCTCACCCACACCAACCAGTTCGCCAATCAAGAACGGTATCGAACCGCGTCCCAGTCACTACATACCGTGTGCCCCTACGAATACTTCGTCGAGCCGCTACAAAGCGACCTATTCGCCCTATTTGGCACTCACGATCAGCGGTTGCTGCCAAACATAATCTGCACTACCACCGAGCGTGACCTTCTTGGTTCGGCGGCAGGTGCGTGGTTTGATTCGCCAGAACTAGATTTTTCCGGCTCGAAAGTTGCAATTGCCATAATCCCCGGCGACGCGGTTGCAATCACAGGTATCAACGGCGATGTGCGAATCGATAAAGGCCAGCCAACTTGGCTCGAACCTTCGCTGGTGACTTCCTCTCATTGCTACTCGGGAAGTGGACGCTGGTTTTTCATCGAAATCAGCAGCGACGGCATGCAAATGTCGATCGCCGATGGCAGAGGCGGCTGCCCCGTATCGATGCCAAGCGGCGCTACGACCTACTTTCGGTAGTCAGCTCGGTATTGGGCTTCTCGATCTTTGGTTTTTTCAGTGATCAAGTAAGCCACGTGCATGCAGTCGTCCGGAATTCCGCAAACAACTGCAGCATTCGCAAATATTTTGAGTCGGGCCTTCGGGTAACGAACATCTTCGGTTCTCAAGATTATCTGCTCCCGTGTCGCCAGATCCAGCATCACCTCACGACCCGAATAGGAACCAACGAATACCGCAACAAGGTTCCCATTGCGAGTACCACGAAACTCAGAATGAGTAACGTGATTCACCCGTTCTGTCCAACCGAACGATCCGTCCACATCGGATGTAACGACCGAATACGAAACCGGCGCCAGCAACAACCACCACAACCCAAACAGCAGCACAGCACCGAACGCCAAGCCCAATAATTTATCGCGCCGAGTGACACGGCGACCAAATCGACCGCCCTTTGGAACGTTCACACGACGAAGGCTGTAATCAGTGTTGGGGTTCATGTTTAGATACCACGCTCGAATCAACGTATCCGAGAATCAGGAACAAAATTTCTATCCGTCGTATCAAGAAGACCAAGACTCTGAACCTTATTAAGAAATCGTCGCTCATAGGATTGACAGTTTTGAGCAAACGCACAAAAGATGATCAGATTATGAAACTCGAATTTCGACCCATAAATCAATTCATTCGGAAACTCTTGAGCAAGCTCTTCGGTACCATCCGCCATCCGCTGCTCGATGCGATCAATCACTCCGGACAGTTCATCGTCACTTGCCTCGGTACGCATAATTATCGTCTGGGGAGCCTTGTCACCTCGTGAGTACTCCGTATATCCAGTTGCTATTTCCACGGAGTGAGGTTTGAACACACTCTCAACCTGCTCCGCAGTGAATACATACGATGTCGAGTCGTGAAATACCAACCACCAAAAACCGAACAGCAAAGCAATCATCACTGCCACACCGAACAAACGATCTCGCGAATTCACCCGCCGACCAAATCTTTTTGGCCCCGGGTGGTAGACCTCTAATAGCGGATCTTCTGTGTATTGATTCAATTCGGGCGCCCTCTCAGTTACACCAACCGCATTTCACGGATTACGACCCACTCGATAGCGAGCTGATGTTTCACCGCTCGTGATTTGATACAACTCGTCTGCCAATGTTTCACACCGTGACCGACCTTGGCACACGATCAATGCGTTTCTAACGACAAACCAGCTAACGGGGGCGCTGTTCACACTCCGTACGTTCAACCATTCAGGTTCGATATCCAAATGATCCGAATTGGAAAGCATCTCCCCAGTTTGAGTCTCCGAGTAGATAATGCTGAGGTAAGGTCCTGGTGCTTCGGGATCGAATCGTCCACGAAAAATCTGAACACCCCTCGCTCAAAGTCTTCAATGACAAGCAGGCGTGAGTTCACGATATCGAACGAATCGATATTCCTCTCCAATTCGCCGGCATGGCTCAGTGCGTACCACGCGCCCCAAAGCGCAACGACCAACACGAATATCGTTAGCGCCACTTGCCATAATTTGCCACTAGCAAGACAGGTCCTTCGCCTCCGATTGGCCGTTTCATAATCCCAGTCGATCAATCTCTCATCTCAATTTTGGCTTGGACACCCAAGGTCATTCTCCCTGGCCACACGAACCCTAACATGAGCCATTCAACAGAACGACCACCCGTCATTACCAAACATAATAATAATTCAACATCTCATTGACGCCCGCCACATCCCGAGACGAGAGTCGTTCAATCTACGCCCGGCAAACCCGCACAAATCGCCCAAAAGTGTAAGATCGCAGTTCGAGCGCTAACCTGCTTGCGAATACCGACTCGCTTCCAACATGAACTTCCGACTGAAAACGCTGGTAATCATCCTCATCGTTGCATTTGCAACTATGGCCCCGGTTTGTGTTCTTTCCGGAGGCGAAAGCACCACGACTACATCGACGATCACACTCGCACCCGGTGCACTAATCGAGGTGATCGGCGAATACGCCGAAGTACGTGTTCACCGAGTAAGCTCCAACACCCTCGACCTCAAAGCGACTTTCCACAATGGGGAGTTCGTCGATTTCTACAGCCAGAACCTCACGCTCGAACCAAGCAATCATTTCGTAATCTCAGCCAAGACCGGTGGAAGTGGATCGAAGTCTGCCAACTCGATAATCGAGCTCGGGATCCCCGCTGGCATGCAGCTCTATGTGCGAACAACGAATCGCCCCATCAGCATCGACTCCGCATCGCTCACCACGGCATCGCTTACCACCACCGATGGCAAGATTTCAGTGACCAATTCGTCGGGTGATTACGATCTCAGCACGACGAATTCTGAAGTAATCGTGCAGTCGGTCGATGGCAACGTGAACATCACAACGACAAACGCTCACGTCTGGTTCGACGGCATGATCGACGCTGGAGGCAACTCTATTTCGACTACCAACGGCGACGTTGCGGTGCGTTTGCGAAATGGTTCAGACGTAACAGTGTCGGGCGAAACGCATAATGGCGAAGTTACGGTCAACGGAGGAAGCGACGGGGTTGCCAAAGATGGCGATACCGCAACTCTCGAACACCGCATAGAAAACGGTGCGGCTACACTCAACATCACAAACGGCCCAGGGGCGATCCATATCAACCCCGAGACTATCGCCGTGTTCGATGGGGACAGCTAAAATCGGATGCATGTCCGCATCATCACTGCCCGTCCAGCTCGAAAAAATCCTCTCCGACAGCTTCTACATCCGAACCACGCTCTCCCGAAAAAACGGCACGTCTCGAACCATCGAAACAACGTACGTTTGGATTCAAGAAAACGGTGTGAACAAGATCATTCTTTCGGGCTACCCCGGAAAGCGCGACTGGGTTGCCAGTATGGCTCGTAACGCGAAAGTGACTGTTCACTCAGTCGAGTTTGAACCGTGGTACGACATCCCGGCTGAAGCGCTTGTGATTCGTAATCTAAACGAAAAGCTGCCCAAGATATTCGCGTTCATCGAAAGATGGTCAGTTCGCCCCGGCTTCCCTCGCCTAAAGTTCAAAATTTTGCTCGGTGCAGTAAAAATAAACCGAGCACTACGACTCCCTTGGTGGGGGCCCTTCATCATCGCCAAACGTATCTTCAATGGCATGCCCTGCGTCGAAATCACATTCACTGGCGACGCCGTTCTGCGATCCGATGGTGCTCCGCCTCAATTGTCAGAACCGCAAGAAAATCGACCGTTCTAGACCATCGAGTCATCGTCGCCAGAACGTTCTGGAAGATAACCGTCGGCAGCCGATTCGGCGATCTTACGAACTTCGGTGTCGAAGTCGTCTGACCCGGCAACCCACTTGAGGTACGGCAGATCGTTGCCGACCACTTCGATCAATCGCTCGCCACGGTGCTTGCCGAAATTCACCAGGGCGTCGCCCTCTTCGCTCCACACAAACTTGCCTTCACCGTCGATGGCCGTGTGATCGATTCCCTTCGCATACGCTGCCAGAGCGGTCGGTCCGACTGGAACAGCGGTCGAACTACGCACTTCGCCTTCTAGGATGGCGAAAACGTTGCGAGCGCCCTGTGCGTCATCGTCTGTATCGGGTTTACGTCCACCGACAAATCTCGAATAGGCAGAAGCCAAGTTTCGAGGTTCAAGCCGGTGAAAAACAGTCATAGCATCAACAACTGTTCGATCAGAAACATCGAAACCAACGCCGTTACGTTCGAACTCGGCTTCGAGCAGTGGAAGACCAAATCTTTCGATCCCGAAGCCGGCGATGTCGCAGCCTTCAAGATGATCGGCAAGCGCACGTGCGTACGACCTAAACACTGGCATATCCATCACATCCAAATCGGAAATACCGTGCACCTGCGTGGCTCCGGGCGGAATAGGAATACCGGGATTCACGACTACCGATTTCACGTGCTCTGAACCGTCGGGGTCGACTTTCAAAACGGAGAGTTTCACGATTCTCGCGTTCGAAGGATCAAGTCCCGTCGATTGCACGTCCAAAACCGCTAACGGACGCGAAAGTTCAAGCGACCGCTCTGTGTTGTTTGCACCATTTTCTGTCATACCCAGAGGCTAGCACGGTGACTCTTATTGCGCTTCAATAGCGACACATTGGTCGGTCGAAAACGAAAGATCAGGCCGTAAGCCATGTACTAGAGCAAATTCCTCGCTACTATAGATAGCCCGCAACTCGCACCGAGCCTTCACAGGTTCGAGAGCCGAGTAACCCAAAGCCGGAGTGGCGGAATGGCAGACGCGATGGATTCAAAATCCATTGGGGTAATACCCGTGTGGGTTCGACTCCCACCTTCGGCACCACAAATACCTAGTTCAACATCGGTATTTGGGGCAGTAATTCATTTTTCTCAGTTCAGCGAGATCAATGAATTGACAGTGAATTTGACAGTAACTGGGATCAGTTTATGTCGAGACCACCATGTTTTTGGATGAGAGGGCTTTTCTCTTTGTTTTTCTATTAGCACGAAGTAAGTCGACTTCTGAAAGCACTGA
>JABIHL010000150.1 GCA_018649665.1 Chloroflexota bacterium
ATCGACCCCACGACCTGCGGATCCAAAGTCTGATGCTCAACGAATACCGAGTGTTACAGCAGCTTATTCGATCAAAACTGACGCAGAAATACCGGTTGAGTCAGATGCAATTGCTGAAAGTTAGACCTGCTGATTCCCACTACGCCGATGCCGAGTGTGATTGCGTTCGTACCAAAAGTTATCGCCGAGCCTGACCATAAATGCAACCCGATTCCCACCAGCAGAAACGCAAGTTGGTACTCGGGTATAGGAAAATTGCTTAGCCACATACGGTTCATCGTGTTCTGCCCCCAAGATGATTACGCTGGCAAGGCTAGATGGCTCGGAATTGGTGAGTTAGCTTGCCTTCGGAGAGGCTGACGACTCGATAGCCGGATGGATCGTCGCCCAGTGGGTAGCCGAGTGCGCTCGTCACGACAACGTCTAATCCATTGTCGCTGGCAAGGTGATTGCGGTGCCAGTGACCAGCGAACACTGTTTGTACGTTGGCTTCCCGTAGAAGTTTCACGACGGGTGTGCGTCGCTCTAACGGGACTGTCCAGTATCCAGTCGGTTGGTTGCCCGGACTAGGAGCCCAGCTGAAATCGACATCTTCCTCGTTTGCGTTATCCAAGAACAACGGGTGATGCATGAACGCCACAACGTGCTCGGCGTCTTTTGATTCACGAGAACGAAGTGTGTCGCCAAGGAAATCCATTTGGAGTTTGTGTTCGTCTGGAATATTTTGGGGACGATCGAGTAAGACCGAATTGAGAATGATGAACTTTGATTCTCCGTGTGAGAATTCATAGTAATCGGCGCCAAATTCATCTCGATACGCTGAAACTGAATCCCTATCGGGTATCAGATTGTTCACGCCAATATCGTGATTGCCAGCAACCCAGTGAACGGGAGTGGTTTTACCGTACTCACCTAGAGTTTCACGAATGAGTTTTTTCTGATATTCATTATCGAACTCGTTCACCATGTCGCCACAAACGACGACGAACGCGGGATCGATTTTGTCGAACTCATCGAGAGCGGTTGTGAGATTTTTGCGCTCTGGCTCCATGCTGTTGCTGTTCATTTTGGGAGCAGGTTTTACGTTCATCCCGTGCTTTTGAAAGTCCGCTATTGTTTCGGAATCCATTCCCGCAAACCGGGCGTACATCCCGACTTGTGGATCGGCCATTTGTATGAAATTAAAGTCTGTCATTTGGAGCGATCTTACACGGAGAACGTTCACGATAAGATCACTTTCACCTACAGGATGAACGTGTTTGATCTCGATTGAACACTCGCTAATTCCAGGTGCTTTTGACTAGCGTTTTAGTTTATCGAACAGTTGTCGCCTTTCCTCGGCACGTTCTGCCGCTTCTTTTGCATCCTCTTCCTCGTCCATCAATCGCTCCTGCGCAATCATCGACAACAACACTTGATCCGGAAGATAGTCAGGGTCGATCCCTTGAGCGTCGACAATTTCTGTAATTTGATGAATCAGAACGTCCAGTCGCGGTTTCTCGTCTGACTTGATCTCTCGTTCAGTCCAGCCGGGCATGCTCGGGCGATCCTTACCCGGCCCATACCTAAGCCAGGACTTCGGATCCGACTTAAACACACGAGACTCGGCATTGAGCCTCGCCTGTGCACGGGCTTGCCTTACCCTCTCCGAAAACTCCAGAAATTCTGGTTCGCCATTCCGTCCTCTTGCCATCCAATCATAGTAAGTGGAGGGAGAGATGCCGGCAGCCTCAGCCGCTACATAATCAAATGCGCCGGCTTCAATCGATTCAACTACGAGACCAGTAGTCTCGTTGGTAAGTTTTGGTTTCCGACCGACTTTCTGAACTTCACTGGTCATCCTATTTCTCCCAACAAAAGCTGCGTCGAAAGCTGATCCTCGTATTCACTTGAATCAGGCAGGAAATCTTCGAGGCCAGTTTTGCGGAGCGTTTCGCCAACTTCGCCGATTCGCACCCATATTTTCGTCAGACGTGATTCGTCACGTTGTTCTCGGACTTCAACTATTCCAGCTTCTGTCATCTGTTGCGAAAGTTCCTGTAGCTGCTGCGAAGACTTGTGCTTTTGGAACACGATCGTCGAAATCTCGGTCTGTGTGAGACTCCCTCCGTTGTCATCCAAGACAGAAACGACTTTCTGTTGATCTGCCGAAATCACATTCTCACCAAATATGAATTGGCATGATCTGATGTAGTAATCGACTAGTGCCATCGCAGCAGTCAAATGGCTGACACCGACCTCACTACGATGATCCAGGAGTGCGTAAATGACAGCCAATCTGCGGATATGAGGCTCAACTCGACCTAACACGGCTCCTAACATTCCTTGTGGTTCAGCAGCCGCAAGTGTTCTGTATACCTTGTCCCATCTCTCCCACGCTTCTTCGGTCATGCCGACTGAACCAACAGTACTCGAGAACTGGACTGCAGCCCTAACATCACCTGCTATCGAATCAATTGCCGAGGAGGTGAGTTCTCCCCCTCGTGGCAATAACTTCGTCCGGCGGACGTAGAAGAACAACAATCTATTGGCGAGACCATTCCAGTAGGACACATTGGACATCTGCGACTTGAGCTCATGAGCTGTAATGTGAGCATTTAGAGAAATGTGAGGCGCAGTAGATTTGACCGGCGAATTTTTAGTCATTGAATTGAGATCATCTCCATCCCAAGACGTTCGCATCAAGGGCGATAGCGTATTGCCCTCGCGTTGGAGCTGAGCGAGGACATTCGCTAACTCCGACTCGATTACCAGTAGTCTTTTGTCTTCTATTCCTACATCTACCAAATCGGTCACCATCCCATCCTTGTCAGCACGTTCCTTGTCCTGTTTTGATCTTGCGACCTTGTGTTGGTAGACCGGGTCTCTAACCGCCCAGATAAGACCCTCACCGCTACTCAGACCTCTGGAAACACAATCTTTTGCCCACGCTGAATCTACCGCGCGAGCGACCTCTAACACCCAGTTGAGGGAAGACCCCTTCCTACCTCTCGAACTCTCCCCGACAAGCACCAACATTTCGTTAGTGTAGTGCGGACTGGATTCGACTCGAAAATTAGGACCTCTCCCAATGATTGATCCACAGACAACAAGAAACTGCGCCAACAGTCCGACTGGATCGGATTCGCTGTGGGGCGATACTGTCTTGACGAACGCACCTGCGATTCCATGCAGTGCAGCTGGATGCAAAACCCCAGTGAATTTTTTTGTTTGCCCAGGGTGCGAACTTGCGAACTTAGCGAAGTTCGATCCAGTGGTAATCGAAGCATCCTTCGCTGGAGCACGATTTCGATGACTCATGTTTGGATTTACCAACCCTAGCCAATCAGCGAGTCTGCCAAAGACGGGGACGCCAAAGTACTCTTCAGCTTTTGGAAGTCCAGATACCGGATGGCCCGCTTCGATACGCTCGAAAGTCCTCTTTACCCAAGTGAGCCTCTCTGTTGCTTCTTCGTCACCTGTTTCTGATGTCACAGTTCGAAAGATTTTCTCCACGATCTGTTCACTGAGGTATCTAGCCAATAGGCCCGCGACAATCTGATAAAAATCGTTCCGCCCACCCTCACCTGGTGCCAGCCTGACAAGTGCCGCGACCACCGCCACAAGAGCTACGTTGGGTAGGAGAACATCAATATCGATCTTTGTGGGATCACCGTCGCTGACCCACTGAACTTTCTCTCCGCTCAAATGGACGGACCCCGGCATTATGGTTTGACCACCGTCCCCTCTCAATTCGATGAGTGTTGCTTTGCCTGAAGCGCTCGCGGCTGGCAAATCAAACCGCTTCGTTTTGATCGATTTGGTAACAGCAAACAGGTGGTGACTAGATGGATTTGAGGTCCGTCCGAAGACGGCAGCTGATTCCAATCCGAAGGCTTTCCAGGCTGCGGCCGCTTCGGTAGCGTCGATATCAATATCAACCAGGCCACCCGACCGTTCACCAAGAAGAACACCGATGTTCGAGTTCGCTTCGAAGTACGAGGGGATCTCTTCTTTGGTCAGTGAAAGCTTCGGCCAATTTTTTACTATTGGTGCTTTTTTGCGTGGCGGAACCGGAATCACTTTCCAACCCCGCTGCACATAGTCAATTGCCTGTTCTACCGATGTACTCATTTTGCAGCTCCTCGGTGAGAACGCTTTGACTGACGGCGGGCAGCAAGCTTTGTGAAGTACAAACTTCGAAGTAGCTGAACTTTCTTATCCAGCCGTCGTCCAGTAAGACTCGGATCAATCGCCAACGCCTCGTCGACAAACTTCTTGTTGAATCCTTTTCGGGCATTCTTAGCAATTGCATAAGAATCACGTTTAACGTGTAGAGATAAGCCGCCTATTCGGGCTCTCATTCGTTTAGCTTTGTCTTCCGAAGTAGGGGTCGGATTTTTCCGGTGCCCATTGTGTTGTAGATTCATGCTTATAAACGGTAGACAGCAGAACAAAGAAGAAGAAGGGACCCCGCGCGGCACTTGCTACCTGCGCGGGTGGATAGAGCCATGGTTAATTACCCTGATCGGTTTGCTACTCGTTCAGCAGTCAATCATGCGGTGAAGTTGTTAGAGGTAACGCACGCTCTCAACAGCGCTGTGTTCGAAGAACTGATCAGCGAAGCTAAGCAGGCGCGAGCTGTTCTTGATGCTGGAGACCCCAAAGAACTCGCGGTCTGGCCGCTGCTGCACGTCGGCGGCCGTCTTGGATCGGCAGTAATCGTCTGGACCGACAATTGGGAAGTTACTTGCCCGGCAATGATTCTCACATTGTTCCGCTCGCTCGAGAAATGGGTTGAAGTGGGTTTTAGCGACAACTTCGCGAAGGCAAATTCCGTCACACGAACCATTCCAGATGCACCCGTTGTCGACGCAACGGTTTCTGAAAGACAACTGATCCGCCAACGAGACAACTATTTACAAACAATTGTGGAAAACCTGAAATCGTCCGGTTCACAGTTTTCAGCAGTGATTCCTCTCAAACCAGATCACCATTACCAGTGGACCGTTAGGCGCCAATTTTCTGGTTGGACATATGAGCAAATTTCGGACGAACTGGTGAACGGAAAACTTCACGACCCATCTACGGTCAGATCGGCTGTATCAGGAATAACGAAAGCGATTGGTTTCGAACCCACAGATCTCAGGTCCGAGCGATAGCCCTGGCTAAATCTGACTGCCGAGGCCAAATCGACGACTTGCCTTTATCGCTCTATCTTGAGCTGTCGATGAAGCGTATTTGCGAACCATCTCCTGGCTCTTCCATCCAGCAATTCGCATCAGATCCGATTCACTGCCGCCATCAGCTAGCCAGTAGTGAGCAAAACTATGGCGAAGCTGATGCAAGTGAATGTGATCAAGTCCGGCTTTTGCAGCCCTACGCTCAAGCATCTGCCTCAAACCGTCTTCAGTGAGTCGCCCTTTTTTACCAAGCCACAACAATCGCATGTCGGTATGCGGATGCCGTGCACGGACGCGTAAGTAACGGTCTAATGCCTTCACTGTCCTCGGATCCAATGGCACTAAGCGATCCCTGCCGCCTTTACCGAGCACCCTCGCTACACCCGCATCTAGGTCGACGTCATTTTCAAGTGGGTTTTCTGGATCGTACCGCAGACTAGCGATCTCTTGCCTTCGAGCACCCGTTGTGATGAACATACGAAGGATTGCCAAATCTCGTCGTTCCTCGAAACTGGTTCCTCTGCAAACCTTGAGCAATGCGTCTATCTCTTCTTTTGAGAGCACGCGAACGGCTTTCTCAGGGACTTTTGGGACCTTCATGTTGGCCATCGGGCTGGAATCGGGGGAGATCTCTCCCTCCTCAACGGCCCACTTGAAAAACGCTCTGAGGCTGCGATACCGGTTCGCTGCCGTGGCAGGGGTCCACCGCTCGAGTTGGTCGGCTATGTAGTGCTCTACATGCTCACGTTTGAGCTCAGCCAGGTACAAAGGCATACCTTTGTCTTTTACGAACTGTCCGAGCTGTGTGCAGGCCTCGAGATAACTCTTGATCGTCTTCGGGCTTTTGTTCGTCGCAGCCAGATGCCGCTTAAAACTAGTAATGTTTATAGCGATATCACCAGATGTCTGGGTAGAATGAATCTGTGCCATGGCGACGTTCCAATTCGTTGATTACGAAAAGTGAATTTTCATAATTATCTGCTGTAACAGCGCTAAGCACAAATGAGTTAAAGGATCAGCAGGTCTATTTGAACTCAAAAACCGTTCCCGAGTAGCTCAGTGGTAGAGCAGCTGACTGTTAATCAGCCTGTCGTAGGTTCGAATCCTGCCTCGGGAGCCATATAGAACCCAAATAGAAAAAGCCCCGACATTGCGTCGGGGCTTTTTCGCTACAGGGAGTAGCCATAATTTAGGCAGCGCCTCACCCTACGCCGCGGCAACCTCTGAACCAGCATTCTCACGAACACCCTTCAGAAGCAACCACAAAGTCAGACCCAGCTCACCGATCACCGCCGGCATCAGCAAAGCGATCGAAAGCGTGTCATTGTGATTCGAAGTGATGAAAATAATCATGCTATCGATCACATACCCAGCACCAGAAATTCCCAAAATAATTCCAAGAACGCGAGGCAAGTTACCCGAACGCAAAATCGAAACACCAAGCATCACCAAGTGAGCACCGAAGAACATCAACGCCAACTGGAACCCAGCCTGGAAATCAGCAATACCAGCAGCAAACACCGTGTAAGCCTGAGTCAGATCGCCACCAACCAGCGCCTCTGAAGTATTCAGCACCGTGTAAGCGTCGTACAGATCAAGTAAAAACGCCGCCAAAACCGCCGAATAAACAAGTCTGAACCCAGCCGTAATCAGCGAAACAGCACGACCCGCATTTTCGAACAGCAAATACAACGTAATCGAAACCGCAACGTCAACCGCCACAATCACAAACCAAGTAACCAAGCTGAACCCGAAAATCCCCATCGAGCCCAAGAAGCTCTCCGCCGTCTCAATCGCCGATCCCTCCACAACCAGCGTTTCCAATACCAACGGCGAAAACATTCCTACTACAAATAGGATCAAATACAACGCCCCCGTAACCTTCGCCATCCCACGAAGTGAACCCTTCAAACCATCGTTCTGCGCCTCTATATTCCCACCCATATTTAGTGTTGCCGTAGTCATTTTTCTAATCTCCAAATTTCTTTTTATAAATATCTTTTAAGTCGACTCCGCAGAGCCGTTATTTTTCGAACCGACTAATTCCGGTCTAGCTGGCAACTGCAATCGAATAAGCAATCGCCGAATCAGACAACCGACCCACAATCGCCGGAGCCTGTTCAATCAAGTCGTCGTTTTCAATAGCGGCCACCATGAACAAAGCAAAATCAATCCGCTTCGTCAGATTGCTCGCGAGAATCGGATCCCCAACGTGTTCGCTCCACACCGGCAAACCCTCGCTCGTACCCTCTTCAAGATCGCTTCCACGAACCAAAGTCCAACGCCGACCGCTCTCGAAGATCAAATTCGTCGCCCTGACCTGATCGCCGATATCCGCAAATCGAAGTAATTTAGCGATCGCACCACCGACATTCACGATGAGTTTGAGTTTCTTCGAATAGACGTCTTTGCCGTCGAGACTAATGTGCCAACCGGACGAGAAAACCAACCGCGCATCCGGCTCCGCAAAATCAAGCACAGCCTGCGCCGTACCAGTCGCATAACCCTTCACGCCCCACGGAACCAACACCGTCAAAACTGCGTCCGACCCCGCAACCGCTTTCCGAATAACCTCACGGTCATCAGTGTCACCAAGAAAAATTTCGATCCTGCCTTCGAAATCAGCCAGCTTCTCAGCGCTCTTCGCCCTCGCCACACCAACCACCTTGTATCCACGATCCAATGCATGCTGAACCATGTATCGACCCAGCTTTCCCGACGCCCCGATGACCGTCACCTGTTTCTGATCCGAATCGCTCACCTTCGGCAAGTAATCAATCGTTTCCATTTCGCTCTCCCTGTTTGTAAATGTCACGGTCACAGCCACCTTTTTGGTAGTCCGTGCCGTTGACTTACTTAGTAAGGTAACCTTACAGTGTAAGAATGTCAACAAGAGATCTTCATAAGTTCTCAAAATTATCGATCGCAAATACGAAATGGAGCACGCGTTGGTGCCACGCAAAAAAACGACCGGCAGAAGCACCAGTCCTTTAAGTAAGGAAAAAGTGATTCAGTCGGCGTTAGAGCTCGCTGACGAAGGAGGCGTGACTTCCTTAACGATGCGCAAACTCGCCGAAAAACTAGGCGTCGAAGCGATGTCGCTCTACTACCACGTGGCAAACAAAAACGAGATCCTCGACGCAATACTCGATGCCATATTCAGTGAAATACAACTCCCAGACCCCAACGACGACTGGAAAACAGCAATGCGAAAGCGCGCCACATCAGCGCGTGAAGTAGTCCTCCGCCACAAGTGGGCCGTCTCCTTAATGGAGTCACGCCCAAACCCCGGACCCGCCACCATGCAACACCACAACCAAGTGCTAAAAGCACTCCGCACCAACGGCTTCACCCTGCCAATGGCAGCCCACGCCTTCTCTCTAATCGACAGCTACGTCTACGGATTCGTCATGCAGGAAGAAGCCCTGCCATTCGAAACAGAAGAGGAACTCAAAGCCGTCGCCGATGGAATCATGGCGCAGTTCCCCATCGAAGAGTTCCCATACCTCGGAGAAATGATCGTCGACCACGCCCTTAAAGCCGGTTACTCCTACAAAAAGGAATTCGAATTCGGACTCGACCTAATCCTCGACGGACTCGAACGAGCTTCAACCGAAGAGGAATAAATTGGGGTCGCCAAAACGACTAAATCAGACGACCCCAAATCCGATTAGTTGACCTTCTTTGAAAGATCCGCACCGGCCTTGAACTTCACAACATTTTTGCCATTGGCAGCGATCTTGATCTCTTTACCCGTCTGAGGGTTTCGACCTACCCGAGCCGCAAACGAGTCCGCATCATCGAACTCAACAATGTTCAGATTCCGACCCTTGCCCTCTTCGACAATAAACACCCCGAAATCCTCGATATCAACGAAATCACGCTTTACAAGTTGACCCGTCGTTACCGACTTAAAGCGATCGAGAAAAATCTTCAGTTGCTCTGGGCTAAGCGGACGACCAGTCCCATCATCCGATTTCGCCATCAACGCGATAAGTTCGATATCAGTCACCGTACAGAACAAACCGTGCAACCACGCCGGTGCGCTACCCGCCAGCCACAAGCAACCACGCTCCCGTGCCGATAAATCCGGACTCTTCGAAGCAGTTCGCGCCGCACGCTTCGAAATCGAGAACGACCCAAATCCAATGAGCTGAACACTGTTCCCCTTCTTCAACGCAGATTCAGTAGCGCTCACAAAACCATCGAGCGCCCGCTTCGCATCAGCCTTGCTCAAATCCGCACCATCAGCGATCGCATCGACAAGCTCACCCTTGTTCATCGCCGAAGCCGGCTCAGCACTCGCCATCGAGAAAGTAGCCACACCCAAAACCAAAGCCAGCACCATCAGTAGCTTCTTCATATTTACCCCTAGCAAACGACCGTCTAAAAACGCCGAGTATAAATGCAATACGCGTTGATATCACCACAACAATCACAAGAAAAGATCA
The DNA here is from genome assembly GCA_018649665.1 of Chloroflexota bacterium. Classification (GTDB taxonomy): domain Bacteria; phylum Chloroflexota; class Dehalococcoidia; order Lucifugimonadales; family Lucifugimonadaceae; genus Lucifugimonas. Next base: position 9,614 of record JABIHL010000150.1, read on the forward strand.
ACCCACTCTCTCGAACCGACCATTCAGCACCGAATAAGCTAACCTGCACCTCGAAATCACAATTCCACCGCAATCTCACATGAAAAACAATTCGAGAGGAAAACCATGAGCCGCAGACTCGAAAACCGCGTCGCCATCATCACCGGAGCCAGCTCCGGAATGGGCAAAACAACAGCCATTCAATTCGCAAGAGAAGGCGCAAAAGTCGTCATCGCAGCCCGACGCGAAGAAGAATCCCTCGAAGTAGTGAACGAAATCACCAACAACGGCGGCAACGCCATCTACGTCCAGACCGACGTCGCAAAATGGGCCGATGTCGAAAACATGGTCAACACCACCCTCTCCGAATACGGCCGACTCGATTGCGCCTTCAACAACGCCGGTCTCAGCGGTCGCCTCACCGAAGGATGGCTCACCATCACCGAGGAACAATGGGACCAAACAGCCGACGTAAACCTCAAAGGCGTCTGGATGTGCATGCGACTCCAAATTCCCGCCATGCTCGAATCAGGAGGAGGAGTGATCGTAAATAACTCGTCCCTACTCGGCATGCGAGGCGCCGGAAGCGCCCCCTACGCCGCAACCAAACACGGAGTCATAGGACTCACCCGCTCGGCAGCAGTCACGTTCGGCGATCAAAACATCCGAGTCAACACAGTCGCCCCCGGATTCATCCTCACGCCAATCATGGAAGCCCGAATCAAAGAAAATCCCGCCTGGGCCGACAACGCCGACAAACTCATCCCAATGGGCGACCTCGGCGCAACTGAAACCATAGCCGAAGCAGTCACATGGCTCTGCTCCGACGAATCGTCCTACATCACCGGCCAAACCCTAACCGTCGACGGCGGAGTCCTAGCCCAAATGACCCCCAAAATGACCTAACCGGGTAATCGCATGCGAGATGGAGCCCGTCTAGATCATATCCTCAACGATCAACCGCAGCGGATCGATCTAATCCGGATTCCAGATCATCAACCACATGACGGGTCAATCTTGCCATTCGAAATTTCTTGCCATTCGCATTCTGAAAATAGATTTGCAGATACATTTCTTGACGGATTGCAATATTTACCAAGAACAGAGCGCACATCGACGATCACTGCATTGGGGCGAGCCGTACCCGAAACAGCTCCGTCAAAGAGAACACCACCGGAAACTGAGTGAGTATGTGTCTGGGTTAGCATTTTTGATGCAATCTCGGAGATCACTGCAAGACAACGCTGATTATCGTCGTCTATTTCGGCAGATGCCGAAAAAGGTGATGCAGTAAATATCCACAGCGAGGCAATTAGTACCCAAGTTATAAGCGTCATTAGTGTCGATTTCATTGACTATTCCTTCCACAATGCATCGTGGGTAGAAAACATTTGGTACCGTCCGGCGTGCGAACCGACTCTCTACCTTCTAAGTACAAAAGTCCTACTCGATGGGGAATCACGAAGAAAGTGGACTCAACACATTCATCTTTCAAACCACCGAACCATGCCAACATAGGCGGATCCGTTTTGTAATTTTCATATCCTGCCTCGTCAACATAAACCTCGCAGTAGAAACCATGTCCTCATCTTGAGGTTCCTGTTGCCACCTACTCAGGCCAAGCGAAATCCGTCTCGAACTCGGCCTTACCCTGAACATCCAGCTTCACCCGATAAAGCTCACCACCACGATGAGCTGCCCCGTCATACGTCCCCGGCGAACCCTCACCAGTACCGTTCCACGCCGTAGTTACAAATAACTCGTTCAAATCCTTACCACCAATCATCGCACTCGAAGTCTGCGTCGCCGGGAACCGAACCCGACGCTCCTCCTTGCCATCCGGGTCGATCCGAATGACACAACCACCACCCCACATCGCCTGCCAAATAAAGCCCTCCGAATCGACGGTCATCCCGTCCGGAAACCCCTCTTCGCCCTCAAACACAATCAAATCACGTCGATTCGAAAAAGCCCCAGAAACAGCGTCGAAGTCGTACGCCCAAATCCGCTTCTGCTGAGTATCCACATAGTAAGAAGTCGAAAGATCAGGCGAAAAACCAAGCCCGTTCGAAGTACCGATATCCTCCTGAACGATCGTGATTCCACCGTCAGGATCAAACCGATACAGCTTCGCCCTACGACCATCCTCGTAATACGTCCCGGCGTAAAACTGACCACCCGGACCCGCCGTCACATCGTTGAACTGAAGCGGCATCCCGTGCAACGTCCCCTGATGAATGTAGGTGATCTCCTCACCCTCGCGCCAAAGACCAATCCCCGACCAACTGGCAACAACAAACCCGCCCTGCTTGTTATTCGCATACCCCCCGATGTACTCACCCTGATAAATCTTCCGACTCTTGCCAGACGCAGGGTCGTACTCGAACAACCGACCCGTCTGGATATCCGTCCAATTCAAAATCTGACGCTTCGGATCCCAAACCGGACCTTCACCGACCCTAGTCTTAAAGTCAGCAATCATCTCTACTTCGTACGCCATCAGTTTGAAATCCCTTCAACGAATTCTTCGCCCACCACGCAAACAAGCGCGCTACCGCCGCGCCATGAACCGTACAGCAATAATCACGAGGAAAGACCAATCACGCCCTACTCAGCTCCCCAGCTCGAACATCACCTCATCTACAAAGCACCAGTACCACTCCTCACCCGGCTGGTGCGACTTGATAATCCCGTGCCCATCCGAATGAAAATGCTTCGTCGCATGCGTGTTCTTAGAATTGTCACAGCACCCAACCTGCCCGCAAATCATGCACAAACGCAAGTTCACCCACTCATCACCCATATCAACGCACTGCAAGCACTGATCCGGCGACGACGGCGTCACATCATTAATCAACCCTAAATGCGAACAATCCTGTTCAAACTCACCCATTCAACCATGCTCCCAAACTCAGAATAAATAAAAGCCTCAAACACAATTCGGCAACCCTAACAGCAAGCAACTATCAATTAGTATCCCGAACGAACACAACCCACCACAGCTCACCTAGATCACCCTCGCCACTCTAAACCCAGCGTAAACCGCCGCCAAACCACCAACGTTCGTAAGCAACATATTAGCCCCGAACCAACCCCACTCCGACGCCCGAGCCATCTGAACATTATCGAACGCCAACGTCGAAAACGTAGTAAACGCCCCCATAAAACCAACAAGAGCAATCACCCGCATATTCTCGCTAATCCAGCCCCGCTCTTCACTCGCCGCCCAAATAAACCCGAACAACAGCGCGCCAATCATGTTGGCAACAAAAACACCCCACGGCATCCCAGCAACACCATCGCGCTGAAACAACGTACCCACCCCGTACCGCGCCAACGTCCCAGCAGCTCCAGCAAGAGCTATATACGCAAATTTTTCCACAGCTAAAATCCTCACCAAAAGCAGTGCTCACCAGTTCAGTTACGCATGAGTGTGAGCCTTTCCCGGCTAATAATAGCGCGGGGCCACATCGTACTCACACTCACACCGAGCGCACCCAACGGCTCGCACCTCTGCGTCAGTTGGAACCCAGTTCAACTTCGCCGACGTATGACAATAACGAATACGACAGCAGATCCTGACTCTTTCCACACCCAGTTGAATCTTCGTGGATTCGATACGGAACGAACTCAGCAAATCACTCGCAAGTCGTACACACGAAACATTCTCCAAGGGGAACCGAGATAGTATCCGCAAGCTCAGCCACACCTATGGCATCCGCACCAAAAATCCTAGTAGCGGAAGACGCCGCCGATCTGCGTGACGCAATCGTGCTAGTTCTACTTGAACAGGGCTACCGAGTTCAAGCCGCCCGCGACGGCCATGAAGCAACTCTCCTCTTTCCCGAATTCAACCCCGATCTAGTCGTGCTCGACATGCGAATGCCGAAGATGAACGGCCCGAGCGCCTGCGCCGTAATCCGCCAAACTTCACAAGTCCCCGTCATCATGTTCACTTCCACCAACGACGCAACTGAAGTGCGCGACGCAATCATCAAAGGCGCATCAGACTTCGTCCTGAAATCCACCGGAGTAACCGAACTTACCGATCGCATCGCATTTCACCTCAACAAACCCGACGACATTCAGCCAGAAGCCACACCCATAAAAACAAAAACCGTATCTGCTTCAACAACCAACCGACCTGCAACTACAACCCTAATCATCGACCCAGACCCAGAAGCCCGCGCTGTCATCAAAGCCGTCCTAACCCGGCTCAATCAAAGCTCCGAAGAAGCCGCAACCGCCGCCGAAGCGATAAGACTATTCAAGCAAATTGATCCCGATATCGTCATCAGCGAATGGTCACTACCCGACATGGACGGATTCAGCATGCTCACCGAACTCAAAGGCACCAAAAAGAGCAAAGACCTCATCAGACTGATGATGTCGACCCGCCTGTCACCCGAAGCCCAACGTAAAGCTCACTATTTGGGCATCAAAAACTTCCTTATAAAACCACTAGCTCCATCAAAGGTCGAAATGGCGATCGCCGATTGTGTACGAGCGGCTCTAAGAAACAAAAAGAAAACAAACCGCAAAGCCGCATAGTCGTTGCCACCCCACAACACTGCGCCATAGAGCCTTGGTACTACGACAAAAATAAAAGCAGCTACTACCGAACGATTACTCTAAGCAAAACGCATCGGCAACACTCCAACAACTCGCCAAGCACACGCAACCTCGGAAACAACCGGAAATCCTAAAGTGAACTTGAACCTACCGGCATCGAAAGCAAAAATCCTCGTCGCAGAAGACACAGCCGACTTACGAGAAGTACTCGTCGAAGTATTACTCGACCTCGGCTACAACGTTCAAGCTGCAAGCGATGGCTACGAAGCGACAACGATGTTCGAGCAATTCAAACCCGATCTCGCCATCCTCGATATGCGAATGCCCATGATGAACGGTGCCGACGTCTGCGCCATCATCAGGAAAACGTCCGACATTCCCATCATCATGTTCACATCCGCCGATGAAGTATCGGAAGTCAACGGCGCAATCCTCAAAGGCGCAACCGATTTCGTTCTCAAAACCACCGGAATGGACCAACTCGCAAGCAGAGTTGAAGCACACCTCCTGCGTCAGCGAGAACCGTTGAAACCATTGCTCACCGCCGCCGATTCCCTGGTTCTGGAAGGAAAAATCACAGATAAGCCGCCGGAAAACATCCACCTATCAAACGGCCCACCGAACGCGATTAAAACCTTCACAGTAATCATCGATCCCGATAAAGAAAGCCGAGCAAAAATAACATCGGTCCTAATCCGTCTGAACCAGAACTTCATCGAAGTCGAATCAGCCGGCGAAGGAATCGCCGCAATTCAAGACTACAAACCGCAGCTCGTAGTCACCGAGTGGACACTGCCCGACATGGACACCTTCAAGATGTTCTCAAGCCTCGGCGAAGGATTCCAAGCTAAAAGTCTCACCCGTATCATCATGTCCGACAGACTATCGCCTGAAATTCACCGCAAATCCAACTTCGTCGGAATAAATAACTTTCTGGAAAAACCGGTCGACCCCGGAAAAGCCGAAGTAATGATCGGCAGCTGCATAAGAACGGCCTTCCGCAAACTAAAAAATACCGCCGCAATGGCCGCTTAGCAAACACCAGCACCAAATACCGAAGTACCCGGTAATTCCTACGTTGAGTCTGGCAAAATAGGTGCACATGCGCCATCTAGGAATACTTGGAACAATCGACGACCCAGCCTTCATCGTCAACTACAGCGGTCAACTCGTCGAATCAAACCGCGCCTTTTCGAACATCCTGGATCACGCAACTCCGCTCCAGCCAATCTCCCAAGCCTGGCCTGAAATATCCGAACTATTGGAATCGACTCGAATCTCGATTAATTCAGGGAGCCAGCCTCGGATCGACGTCAACGCAACAACGTCCGATCATCGAAAATTAGTGTTCGACGTCCGCGTCTTCAAGATCCAAGACGACAGCAACGCCGACGAACTTCTCGCTTTCATAGCCCGTGACGTCACTGCTGAACGGCTAAGCGCCACGAACATGGAACTAAAGGCCACCATCGACTCGCTTACCAACACTTACAACCGAGGACAACTCGAAGTGCTCGTAACCCAGGCGATCCGATCTGCCCAACGCCGAAAAACACCCGGAACCTTCGTATTCATCGATATCGATAAATTCAAAGAGATAAATGATTCACTAGGCCACAGTGAAGGCGATCGTATCTTGCAAGAAACGGCTGAACTGCTGCGGAAAAACCTCCGTACGTCCGACGTAATCGGAAGACTCGGCGGCGATGAATTCGGACTAATACTCATAGATGCAAACAAATCGGCTGCCGCAATCAAGATCCAGCAAATCGCCAACGAACTAAAACGCACGGTCGTCCCAAGCGGAAGCGCAACTGGAATCGACGTTTCAATAGGCCTCGCAGAATTTCCAACCGACGCCCACCAGGTAGCCAGCGTACTAGCACACGCCGATTCAGCTATGTACCGAGCGAAACTGCATCCCGGCCGACACATAGAACCCTAATCTTCACTACGCTCGCCCCGCCCACAAAAAAAGAGGAAAGCCAAAGCTCTCCCCTTTTTTTCGAAAATATTAGCGAACCTACGTTTGTAATCCCACGCAATTAGCGCAAGTTCACAACCGTATCAAGCGCAGCTGGAAGTGTTCGTCGTACAGTCAAAACCGCACCCGTCGAAGGCTGCACCTCAAGAGTGAACTGGTCGTTCGGAGTCAACAAAGTACCCGTAGAAGTAAGACCACCACTCGCCATATAGTTCACCGAACTATTTGAAGTGACATCCGTCGCAGTCGTTCGGTTCAACAACCAAACAACAATCTCGGCCTTCTCACCATCGTCAAGCAGATCATCGCCATTATCGTCACCCAAGAAATTAACCGACCACGGAACATCCTGCAAAATTTGGTTATCGTCGATATAAACAATGCTTGTACGGTTCGTAGCCGCCGCAGAATCTGGGTCAGTACCCGAACCATCAGCCGTATAAGGAGCCGCCAAATCGATCGGATCCGCACCATCGACCGATTCCACCAAAATGCTCACCTTGAAAATCGCTTCAGTAGAACCAACAAAGCCCTTGAATGCGATCACACTGCCAGAAGGACGCAAGCTACTCTTCGTCTGCTCTAATCCAGCAAAAATAGTCTCTTTCGCTCGTTCGGAAGCGAACACACCTGTGCTCAAAACCGTGAAAGCAAAAACAGAAGCAACAACTACAAACGCAATCAAAATGATCGCCGTTTCTAGTCCAGTGATACCGCGCTGATTAGTGTTCATAGTCCCGATAATCTCTTCAACATGTCCCGCCGGTTGAACCACTCAGGTTCCCCCCCCTCAGTAGGCTCAGTATCGAAGTTAAAACGCGCTGCGCCCTAACCGTTCTATGAAGAATATCCACTCAATGCCAAACACCGGATGTGAACGAACCGCCACACCATCTGGGGGCTAGCAACAACATATGATTCACGTGTGCCAACGGTGTGCAACCCAAAAAAGCTGAATGCGTTATGCCTAGATCGTGAACTATTAAGTCCTAAATAAACTGGCTCAACTGCTCGGCCTCGTCATCCGTCAACGGCTGAGTTTTGCCATCTCGTGGACACCACCACATAACGTCATTGAGATTTCTGATTCCGGCAGGATCTGACAGCGGGGCGAATTCGTCGTAATCGCTGTCTCGACTTGGCTCTCCAGTTTTCATTCCTCGCCCACACTCGCATAGTCGGCTCGAATTGATCATGTGACAATCTCCAGAAGCATGTGCATCACAACTTAGCTTTCGGCTCCCGAACTCTCAGAAAAAGTGCCCTCGGCACCTTAGTCCACATCAATACGCGGCGGCGGATTCAGCACCGGGTGAATCGCCAATAACTTCGCCGACTCGCTACCCGAATTGTAAATACCGTGTCGAATCCCAATCTCGCACGTAAAGCAATCACCAGCAGCAAGCGGAACATTATTCTCATCCGCATAAACCGCCATCAAATCACCCTCAAGACAGAACATCGACTCCTCATGACCCGGGTGGTAATGATTCGGCGCAATCGAACCCGGAGCGAACGTAAGCTCACTCAAATACAGGGAAGCCGAACCAAGGAAATCGCCAACCATGTCACGACGTGAAACACCAGCCATGAACTCATACGGCTCGTTATTACCAAAAACGTACACCGTCGAAGGCGCATCACCATCCGTGTACTCAACATCCTCCAACGCCTCACGACCAGGCTCAGCAGTCGGGTAAATCGTAATCAACCGTGCCGGCGAACTCCCAACATTTTCTAGGCCATGACCAATCCCAGCCGGAGCCAAAATGCAATCGCCAGATGAAGCCTTGAACCGAGCCGTACCCACCCTGAATTCCATCTCGCCCTCAACAACGAAAATCGCCTCTTCCGTATTCGGATGAAGATGATAACCCGATCGCACACCCGGCTGAACAGTCAAATCGCCAACCGTCGCCATCGCAGCGCCAGTCGAAGCGCCAGCCATAGTCAGCAGCTTTCCACCCTCCATTGGAGAGGATTCTTCTTGATCGGCACGTCGGAGAATTGTCATACCAACTACTTTCAATAGGGCGGTATCTGCCCAGCCCAGCAACAAACAAATTCGAGAAACGATAGTCTACAAGGCTTCGCACACCAACGCCTCCCCTTCCAGACGGAAGGGCTAGGGTGGGAGACTGCGACGCGTGACTGAGTCGTCCGACGACGATGGAACCTAACGCCACTGCGACGCGAGCCGAGTCGTCCGACGACGAGCGCGACACTAACGCTAACGCAAAAACGGATGCACCACGCAAAGTCGAGCCACACCATCACCACGATTCGTAAACCCATACGACTCACCAGACTCAACAACCGAAGCATCGTCCGCAGCAAGCTCAACCTCATCGCCAACAACCGAAACAACCGAACCCGACACCACGAAAATCGCAGTCTCAGCATCGAACGTCTCCACCGGCGTCGAAGCACCCGGCTGAATATCTAGGAAGTACGTGTAAGTCGACTTCGCACCCGAGAAACTCCCCGAAAGCTCAACCTTCTCAACGCCCTCGCCGTAAGCCACCCGCCGCGAATCAGCGCGAACGATCGCAGGATGCGAAGTAGCATCCTCCAACTCAGGATCATCAATGTGAATCGTCTCAGGCGGCGTAACCGGGAACGCCGTAATCATCCGTCCCATCGAACCACTTCGATTCTGAAAAGCATGACCAATCCCCGGAGGCGCAGTCACCGTATCTCCCGGATACACAACAACCCGCTTGCCATCCACCCAACACTCAAGCTCACCTTCGAGCATGATCTGCGTCTCCTCAGCGCCCCCCGTGTGATAGTGATGCGGCACACCGAACCCCGGCTGATAAAACAAATCACCAACATGCAAACTCGCATGCCCAAAATCAGCGCCCGCAATCGCAAACCGAGGACACCCCGGATACCGATCCACAGCCTCTTGCTCACTCCGACGAATAATCAATTTCGTTCTCTATCTTTCTTCTACAGCCCAATAATTTTCGACCCTATCATCCTGAATTCATTTTCAGGATCTATCGCCCTACCGCACCTACGGTCCCCCTTCCTTCGGGAAGGAGTTAGGGGATGGGTAGATTGCAGCTAGTGACTGAGTCGTCCGACGACGATAGAACCTAACGACGAGCGCGACTACCGCAACACAACCACCCCACCCTTAACCACCACCACAGGTCGCCAACGCCTACCCATCCTCACCTCACCACGCCCATCCACCATAGGTTCCCGATCATCCCGAAGCTCAACCACACACAAATCAGCTAC
>JABIHL010000151.1 GCA_018649665.1 Chloroflexota bacterium
ACGAGTTTCTAGCGACTGCTTTGAAGCGTCGATGCTGGCCTGTTCTTCTTTGGTCAGCCAACCACGGTCGTATCCGATTCGCTCGGTCAGATCGATTCCGGATTGGACAACGTGAAGCGTTGGGTTCACCCACGCCTTCGCCGCCGCCAACTGCTCGGCAAGCGGTTCATTGAACTCGTACATTCCGGTTTCATCTTCGAACACACAGTGAATGATCATGTCGACACCGGCGTCGAGTGCGTTCTTGATGCCCTGCATCGACGCACAGTGCGCTGCGGTTTGTTTTCCGAAGCGGTGAGCCTCTTCGACTATTACTGCCATCTCTTCGACTGTGTAGGAGGCTTGGAGTGGATTTGACGACCATGTCGACCCGCCGGTAGCCATGATCTTGATGAAATCGGCGCCTTCTTTAATTAGCTTACGAACTTCGGCTCGAACGCCCTCGACTCCGTCGGCTTCAGAGCCGCAATACCAGAAGTGACCGCCTGTGATCGTGATAGGTCGACCTGACACGACCATTTCAGGTCCTTCGGACAGACCGCGCTGGATTCCTTCTTTGAGCGAAAAACCAACTTTGTTCTTGGCTCCGTTTTCTCGCGCAGTTGTTACACCGGCGTGAAGAAACGTGCGGGCGTTTTGAAGTGCACGCATGAGTAGAACATCGTCTTGCTCATTTCCGGTGATATCGCCGTGCGTACCGTCGCCGGGAGCCATCATGTGGGTGTGCCCATCGACGAGTCCAGGAAGAATCGTTGCGTCGCCGTAGTCTTTGATGGTGAGGTTTGCGCCATCTGGTGCCGATAGCTCACCAACAGCACCGATTGCCGTGATTCGACCATCGTTGAGAAGGATTGACTTGCCTGAAGCGGTTGGGGATCCGGTGCCGTCGAATATTCGTGCGGCTTTGATCAGGGTGAAATCGTTAGATGGATTTGCTGCCAAGTGCTCTCTCCGTCGGGCAATGCGTGTGTATTACGCAAAGTTGTCTCACATCGACACGTTTAGCGCAATCGGAGAGGGCCGGTCGAATCGTTAGATAACGCCTAGTTCGGCGAGGGCTTTCTCTAGAGCGATCTGTGAAGTGAACTGGTGACCAATCATCCCGGAGTCCTGCGCCGCTTCAATGTTCACGGCGAGATCGTCGATGAAGAGTATTTCTTCTTTCGCGACGTATGATTGGGTTAGAAGCGAGTCGTAGAACACTGGCTCTGGCTTCATCGATCGGACTTCGTAGGAAACGATAACGGGATCAAGATCGGAACTGAAAGGTAGAAATCGTTCGGCAGATTTCCAATGTGGTTCGCTGGTGTTGGACACGAGAGCGATTCGATGTTTTTCGGCTATTCGCGCAACAAGTGGAAACATGCTTTCGCTTGGGATTAGAACGCTGTCGTAGATTTGAGTAAATTCGTCGAGAGGCATATCGATACCGAGAGCCGCTATGGCTCGTACGGCGTGTTCGTCGAATGTGTGAGCGCCTCGTTCAAATTTTTGTTTTTCAGCCTGGCTAAAAACAGTCTCGTGAACGTCTTCCCATCGCTTATCGCTTAGCTGAGCGAGTTGTTTCGATGCAGTTACTTCGTCGACATTGCATAAGACATTGCCGAGATCGAATGCGACTAGGGTTATCGTAGGTTTCATTGTTATTTTGACGTTGTGTTCAGTTGATATGAAGTGTTGGCAAGCATGTCTTGAAGCTGTTTGGTGGTTGCGTCGGCGGGCGGGTTTGCGCCCATTTTTATTAGCACAGCGCGTAAATATTCAGGGTCATCAGAAGTTTTACCCGTGTTTTTAATCTGGCTCGCAGAATCGGGATTCAGTATTGCTTCGGCCTTCTCTGGGAAAATTTCAGCGAGCTCTTCATCAGGAAGGGCTTTGAGTACTTCGATGGGCAGATCTCGTTTGGGATCCGATTGCTCGTTGCTGGAATTAGCAGTCGACTTTTCATCGGCCGAATCGTCTTGATTCGAAGTGACTATCGCAGAGCCGATCCCGACCGTTAGGCCGATCACGACTGCGAGTGCAATGACGATCTTCACAAGCTAATTTCCTCGGTCGGACTGCTGATTATTCGTGTCTGAGTGCTTCGATTGGATTGAGAGAGGCGGCTCGAACTGCCGGATAGATTCCAAAGAACAATCCAACTGCGACCGATACTGCAAGCGCAATAAATGCGATGTGGGTTTCGATCACTGTTTCTATGATGTCACCATCGACGGACGCCCCGTTGCCGAAGTAGGCGATTGTCCAGCCGACCAGTACGCCGAGTATTCCTCCTCCAAACGTCATCAGAACGGCTTCCGCTACAAACTGGAACAGGATGTCTCGACGTTTGGCTCCGACGGCTCGGCGGATGCCGATTTCACGGGTTCGTTCTGTCACAGACACCAGCATGATGTTCATGACTCCTATTCCGCCAACCAGAAGAGAAATTCCCGCGATCGATCCAAGAAGAATTACGAACGTCCCTTGTGTGCCTTCGAGAGTTTCTATCGTGTCTTGTTGGGTGGTGATAAGAAAATCGTCTTCATCATCAACGCCGAGTTCGTGTCGAAGTCGAAGCACGGTAGATATGTCGGTCCGGGCGTCATCGACAGTGCTTTCGGACGTTGCGAGGACGTTGATCGATGAAACAGAGATTGAATCGATCAGGCCTTTGCCATTGTTCATTCGATAGTGTGCCGTTGTGATTGGGATTAGAACCGAGCCATCAGGATTAAATATCGTGCCTTCCTGACTTTCCATCACGCCAACAACTGTGAACTCTCGTCCTGAGATTTTGATGGTGGCTCCAATGGGGTTTCTCTGGGCGAACAGCGATTCGCTGGTTTCGGAGCCAAGAACCACTACGTTCGAGGTGTTTTGAACGTCGGCATTCGAAATGTTTCGACCCATCGCAATTGTGAGATTGCGAGCTTCCAGATATTCGGCGGTCACGCCTACACCGCTAACAAAGGTATTTTCTGAACCAAATATCGCTGCTCCTGAGAACGAGTTTTCTGGTGCTACTAACCGAACATCGGGTGCGAAAACTTCGTCTTTCAGAGCTAGAGCATCGGCAAGACTGAGGACATCAGAGTTCCCGCCGCCGCCAAAGAAGGCGAATCGAAGCGCCTGCGTTCCTGGACGGACCGTGATTAGATCGGTGCCAAGATCGGAAATACGAGATGTGACCGAAACTTGAGCACCTCGGCCGACTGCCATCATGGCGATCACAGATGAAACGCCGATCACGATGCCGAGCAGGGTTAATCCAGCTCTGAGTTTGTTGGCTCCAATAGAAGATAGAGCAGTTGATAGAAGAAGAGCGGCGTTCATTCTGACGCCTCATCTGATGCGCTTGAATCAACATTGAGTTTGGTAATAGGAGATTCGCTATTTGTCATGAGCCGATCTTCGACAATTCTTCCGTCGCGGAAAGCTATTACGCGCTTCATGGCTTCGGCTACTTCGGGATCATGAGTGACGACGACGATTGTTTTGCCATCGACTTCGTTGAGTGATCGAAGCATCTGGATCACTTCACCGCTAGATTTCGTGTCGAGGTTTCCCGTTGGTTCATCGGCAAGAATCAGTTCAGGATTTTTAACCAGCGCACGAGCTATGCCTACGCGCTGTTGTTCTCCGCCCGACATCTGCATTGGTCGGTGATCGTATCGTTCGGACAGACCTACTCGATCGAGGGCTTTTCGCGCAGCTGCTCGTCGATCTTTTCCGCTGTATCCACCTGAATATTTCAGGGGCAGTTCAACGTTGCTCAGCGCAGTTTCGCGTGGGAGTAAGTTGTAGCTCTGGAATACGAATCCAAGCTGATGAGAACGGGTTTCGGCAAGTTGATTGTCGGAGAGTCTTGAAACATCTTGTCCATTGAGTACAAACGATCCTGAAGATGGTTGATCGAGACAGCCGAGGGTGTTCATCAACGTCGATTTTCCGGATCCGGATGGTCCGATGATCGCGACCATTTCTCCTTGCTCGATAGTCATATTGATGCCATCGAGGGCTCTTACTACATGAGTTCCAATTTGGAATTCACGCGTGACTTCGGTTAACTCGATGACTGGAACTGAATTGAGGGAGTTCGTGGTCATCGTCCGGCCCCACCTCGTTGTCCAGTGAATCCGCCACCAGCGGCCCCACCCGGAATACGAATAGCACCGCCGCCGCCGCCAAACAATTGCTGGAGTGGGTCGACAGATTCGGCGATTGTCATAAGGACTTCTTGGCCTTCAGTAAGACCCGACTCAATAACTACCCAGAAATCGTCACTTGCTCCGAGTGTGACCTCAGTTGTGATGAAACCGCTTTCGGTGGCAACATCTACGGTTGGTTGCGTGAAGCTGCCGCCGATCGCTTGGAGCGGCACGATTAGTGCGTTATCGATCTGATTGAGCACGATTGTTGCGGTCGCACTGAGCCCTTCAATGAGTTCGACACTTTCGGGTGGTGTCAGAGCGATCGTAAGTGGGAACTCAACGATGCCTTGCTGGTTTACTCCGTCACCAATCACATCGATCACCCCTGCTAGAACTTGATCGGGCAAAGCATCCAACGTCACGGCTACTTGATCGCCTAACCGAAGTGATAAGACGTCGATTTCATCGACCGTCCCGTCGACTGTTATGACGGAAGGATCGAGTATGTCGATGGTCGGAGTAGATCTGCTGACTTGGTCACCCGGATCCACAGATATCGAGGAGATGATTCCGGCAAATGGAGCCGTTAGATTCGCTGCCGCCAGTTCGCTACGGGTGTTGTCGAGATTGGCACTCGCTTGATTTACTGCTGCAGTAGCCAGTTTGATCTGGAGGACATTAAGAGCACCAAGCTCAGCCAAAGTTGTCTCAGCGTCTTTTTCTAGTTCAATCTTTTCAGCTAGTGTCGCTGCGAGAGCATTGATTTCGATGTCGTTCACCGTGTCGACTACTATTTCCGCTGCGGTTTCGACGGCCTCCTGCGCCGTATCGACGAGAATTTGCTGTGATTTCGCTGCGGCGAATGCATCGTCAACCGCTTCAGCAAGTGCTTCTTCAGCGGCGACTTTTACATCCCATGCATCGTCGATTTCCGCGCTTGGGCATCGGGCTGTGTAGGACGTGAACTCGCAGTTGGTTAGGATCGGGTAGGGCGTCAGGTGAGTCCACACCCACAGAACAGATTCGTTCCAAGGTGTTTCCAGATCGTCTGGCGGACTGTCGACCGTTGCCGTAGATTCGCTCAATATTTCGTCGACGGTGGTGCCCCAATTTTCGAAGAGGACAGCCGGTTCTAGAGATCGGTCGAATTCGGTGGTTACGCTGCCGAACCAACCTGAAATCTGTGAAGAATAATCTCCCGCTGCTTCATCCAATACTTCTTGAGCAGCAGCGACTAGTTCATCTTGTGCTTCGGCATTGTCATCAGCGGTTAGTACAGCGTCGGCAAGCACTTCATTGGCGTCGCCTAGTTCGTTTTTGGCGGCGGTCGTAGCAGGGCTGTCGGTTCCGCTGTCCGATGTGTACTCAGCAAGCGCCGAAGCGGCGTTCATAGAGGCAACTCTGGCATCTGCCAGATTCGATTCTGCAACGGCTCTTTCGAGAGAAGATGCCCCGCTTAGTAGATCGGCGAGGTCTTCACCGGCGTCTTGTAGTGCTAGTTCGGCATTGGCGACGGCAGATTCGAGTGCGGCGATGGTCACGTCGTCGAGAAGTATTAGCGGCTGACCTTCAACGACAGACTCACCCTCTTCGACGAGTAATTCCGCAACAGTTCCTGAGATATCAAACCGCAAACTTTCAAGTTCAGGGAACGAGACTGAACCAGATGCGGTGACATCGTCGAGTAGTGTGCCGCGTTCTACCGCGACGGGACGACGATTGTCATCGACGGCGTCATCATCGAGTAAAAACGCCTGCGCACCGAAATACGCTCCGATTGCGATAACGGTTGCCAGAGTGATGAAAACACCGAGCTTCACAGCGGGAGTTCCAACGAATCCCTGTTGGGAGCGGAAATCTATGTTTGTTCTTGGCATCACTTGTCGTTCAGATGGAGAAAGTTCCACCGGTTTCTCCTTAGGAGTTGTCATTGGAATTACGTTTTATCGATTAGTAGGTAAAAAGAGCTGAGATTAGGTTCGACTTGCCGGGAGTACGACACGGAATGTTGTTCCCGAATCGGCGTTACTTGTTACAGAAATATCTCCGCCGTGAGCTTCAACAAGTCGCTTGACGATTGTCAGACCCAAGCCAGCCCCACCCGTTGCACGGTTTCTACTTTGATCTGCTCGGTAAAACTGGTCGAATATCCGCGGAAGATCAGCTTCGGCAATACCTATTCCGGAGTCGGTGACAAGTATTTTAATATCATCGTGATCGCCAAATATATCGACGCTAACAGACCCCTCATTTGGCGTGTGGGTTAGCGCATTTTCAACGAGGTTGGATATGATTTGACGTATTCGAGTTTCGTCGAAATCTACGACAGTGTCAGCACCAGTCGCTGAGGTGTTGAGAACGATTTTCCGTTCTCGAGCTCGTTGGCTGAAGTGTGCGACCGAGTCTTGAATCACCGGCACTGGTGAGCCATGTGATTTGTTAAGAGCGAGAGCACCTGCATCAGCGATTGCAAGAATACGAAGATCCTCGATCAGGTTCGAGAGATGGATCGTTTGACTGTGGAGGGTGTCGATAGTTTCTTCGTCGGCTTCGACCACTCCGTCTTTGATCGCTTCGAGATAGCCCTGGATGTTCGTTAGAGGAGTGCGAAGTTCGTGCGCTACATCGGCGGTCAATTGGCGGCGTTGGTCGACTGCGAGTTGGAGATCACCCGCCATAGTGTTAAACGTGTTGGCGAGTTTGCCGATTTCATCAGTTCCACTTTCTGCCACTCGCTGACTAAGATCTCCAGCTCCCAATCTGCTTGCCGCCGCCGTTAGATTTCGAACAGGAGCTAGCGCTTGGCGGGTGAGAAGCATGACGATCAGCAATCCGGCGAATCCGGCTGCAATTCCTGCGATGAGAAGTGATCGTTGGAACGATGCCTGCAGATTGCTCAATGGTGGATCGACAAATTCGAGTACTTCGGCAACAAGGTCACCAGTTGCCTGAGAAGGTACTTGGGTAGGTGGGGGTGCTTGTCGAGGTGCTTGTTCGTTAAGAAGGCGAGAAAGAGGAGATGTATAGAACTCCTGCATCGAAAGAGGCCGTTCTTTTCGGCCCGGTTGCTCATCGACCAACATGTAGCCAATCAACTCGCCATTCACGATCACCGGGCGCTTGGTGAAGCGGGCAGGTCTCGCAAAACGCTGAGTAACCGTTTCCAATAGGCCTTGAGCGTTCCGTACGAGTTCATGAGAGTCAGCAACGATTAATCCTGAGTCAGATTCGAAAGCAACTCGCCAGCCGAACAAGTTGCCTACCTGCTGAACTGCATATTGGACTTCGTCCCAATCTTGGTTTGCTTCGAACGTGTCTTTCACCAACTGTTCGGCGCGTTCCGTACGAGCGAGTTCGATCTCCGCGGCGAAACGGTCAGTTTCGACCTGGGTTGCGTAAGCCGAGTAGGCACTGACCGCCGTGATCGACAGTGCGAGCACGAGTGCGAAGCCTAGCGTGAGTCTTCCTTGAAGACCGAATATCCAACTAAACATCGAACCTGTACCCAACTCCGTACATCGTTTTCAGATGCTGTTTGTTCGGATTGGCCGTTTCGAGTTTCTTTCTGAGATTGGAAACATGTGTATCTACAGTTCGATCGTAGCCAGAAAAATCGTAACCGAAGACTTGCTCGATTATTTGGTCGCGAGAGACCGTTCGACCACGACCTTCGATGAAGTATGCCAACAGTCGGAATTCGGTTGGAGTGAGTTCGATCTCATCGCCAAGCACAGTCGCAGATCGACGGTCGAGATCAATAGTTACATCTCCGGCAGTTACTGAACTACCGGTCTCTTGCCGCTTTACAGTCGCCTTAGACGCACGTCTCAACACCGCATTTACGCGTGCGACCAGTTCTCGTGGGCTAAAGGGCTTTGAAACGTAATCATCAGCCCCGAGGTCGAGCCCGGAAAGCCGATCATCTTCTTCGACTCTCGCAGTCACCATGATGATAGGGACTTCAGACTCTTTCCGAACATTTTTACAAACCTCAATGCCGTCCATACCTGGCAGATTGAGATCGAGAAGCACGATGTCGGGTGCTTCTTCGAGAGCCATCTGGAGACCTGACAGACCATCTTCAGCCGCTAGCACTCTGTACCCTGCTTGCGCTAGATACAGCCTGATGAGCTGAGAGACGGACTTATCATCTTCAACGACGAGTGCTGTTAGTTCGGTTTGTTGTTCAGTGGTGACCATGAGGGACAATGATATTCGCTAAGGGCAATTGCCCAGTGGCTAGGCTGAAGTTGTTGAGGTATCGGGTTCGATAGTCGGGGGGAGAAACTCTTCGAAGGGCGTGTTGAAGAACTCATGTCCTTCAAATCGTTCGAACAAACCTTCTAGCTCGTCGAACCCTTCGATTCCTTCCAGGCCTTCGAACATTTCAAAATCGAATGTTTCGAGTAGTTCATCCAGATCTTCGGGGGCGAAGGGGAAATCGTGTTCACCTGGACCGAATTGGAAGTGACCTTCGGGCCCTTTGAACTCGAATCTGAATTCCCCGTCACCGTCGCCGAAATGTTCACGCCCGAACGGCAAACGCTCGAAGAGACCACGTCCGTGCTGCTCTCCAGAGAATTGTTCAATAGCTGGGAATAGTCGGGAAGAAATGTCGAGGTCGATAAGCCACTGCGGCATGGCATCTACCCAATCCCCGAGTTCTGCAGCCTGGTCGGCAGTGATCGTCTCGTCGGCAAGCATGGCATCGATCAGAGCGTGGATTTTCGCAAGGCGATCGAGTTCGTCGATCTGATCTTCGCCAGCGTTGAGAGCATCGGTCAATTCAGCGGAATCTAATCCTAGAATTTCGGCAATTCGGTCGGTGAGGCGACTGTCACTACCGAGGTCGTGCCTGCGTAGTTCAAAATTTTGCGTTAGGTGTCTTGAGCCGGAAGACGAGATGATCGATGACGTGAGCTGTGAAAATATCTCTTCATTTGCAACACTGGGGCACTGGGTCATCCACTGAGTGAAGCTGTCTGCTTCTAATTGATCGATAACTTCGGCTTCTACGAGACGCTCTACAGCGTCTGCGAGGCGTTCATCCTGCGCTTCCCGTTTGGCTTGATCATGTGCATCTTGTAGATCTGAGGCTTCGATTCCCAGAATCGTTGCTGCACGGTCAAATATGTCCGCCCTGCGCGAATCGTTTGCGCCTCCGACGGCGAGCACGGCCCCACCGGCGATTGCCAGCACCATTGCGACAGCGATAAAACTTGCGGGTACCCAGCGTTTGAGCATCAGTAATTTTCCTTGTGAGCCTTGCAGGTCAGATTGATTTACGAGGAATATAAATTTCCGTATCTAAGTTGTACTTCAGAGATGTCAAGACTTTGTGAAGAAGTGTGAAAAGTAGCCAAATGGACCAAAAGGTTTGTTTTCGGTGGGTAATCGCTGCCATAGCGGTTGAGGAAATCCCGTATCAACGATTGCGGGATCACGTGTTGTGGGTGTGATGCAGGTTGGGTTAGCTTGGAGCTATAGCAGTTATTAGAAGTTAGTCAGTGTTCGGAAGGACAGTGTCGGTATGGCCGGTGAAAGAATCCTTGTTGTAGACGACGCCCCAGATATTTTGGAGGCGCTAATTACGACTCTCGACGATTCTGGTTTCCAGACTTCCGCTGCGTCAGACGGGCGAACAGCCCTCAGGGCTTTCTACGAATTCCAACCACAATTAGTTGTTTTGGATCTCGTAATGCCGATGATGAGCGGTGTTGAAGTTTGTCGCCAAATACGTTCTATGTCGGACGTTCCAATCGTATTTCTAAGCGGCGTTGAAGACATCGATCAGAAAGTAGAAGCTTTGCGAGCTGGCGGGGACGATTTCGTCGTGAAGGGCGGAAGCCTTACCGAATTGCTGGCGAGAATAGAGTCGAACTTGCGACGTGCAACGACGGCTGTACCCACTCCTATCAACGATCGATTCCAGGATGGATTCTTCGATGTCAATTTCGTGACTAGCGAAGTGATGGTCAACGGAGTTCATGTCGATCTCACTCCGATCGAATACCGATTAGTCTCTGAACTTGTGAACCACGCGGGTTCGCCTGTGCCTCCCCATGATTTGTTAGAACGTGTTTGGGGCCCTGATTACCAGACAGAAAACCTTGTGAAGTGGCATATGTCACGTCTTCGAAAGAAGATCGGTGATACTGATCCCAAGAACAAGTTGATTACGACCCGTCGCGGATTCGGATACGTCTACAACAGCCCGGCTGCCGATGTGGAGCTTAACGCTGCGTAATCGCAGTTCTGAGAAAGTTACATGCTAGATCCACGATTTCAAGAAGTTCTCGAATTTATCGAAGAACGAGACGACGACGGTGCCCCTAGTGTTCGGGCGAAGATCGCAATAAAAATTCAAGCGTACGCTCAAGACGTAGACAATCTTCGTAAAGATCTTGTCGCTATCGAAGAGGAAGTTGGCGAACTTCAAGCTGTGGTCGAATCACTGTCCGCAGCATTAGACGAGCAAACAAATCGCAAGACCGACTTGGTCACCGAAGCCCAAGATGCTGCTGTGAGGGCAGCGATGTCGGGTAGTGGTGCTGGATCGGCTGGTTTACGGAAGAAGGCCCAGGCAACGCGTGATCGTATCGCTGAATTCGGCAAAGACTATGGCGAAGAAGCGAATCGATTAGCGCAAGCCAAGGTTTCTCTTGCTGCTAAATCTCAGGCTGTGAAAGATCAGCGCGACATGATTGTGCGTCGATTGAACACTATGAGTTCTTTGGCAGATCGTGCTGGTGTCGAATTTGGTACCGAGCTTCTCGAACAACACGCTCAGGCTCAACAACAGGCAAACCGACCGCAACGACGTCCTCAGCCAGCAGCTCGTATGGTCAGACGACCACGTCGAGTCAGAGTTCGCCGTCGTCGAGCTTCGTAAGTACAACTAACGAATTAATAAGAAAACGCCCTCATGACGAGGGCGTTTTTTGTTTTGCCTAAGTTTTTCGCACGCAGTCGGTTTGGCAATAAACATTTGGCACCCCCGGCGGGACTCGAACCCACAACCTACAGGGTAGAAACCTGTTGCTCTATCCAGTTGAGCTACAGGGGCACTTGAACCATTCTAAGGGCAACTATGCCTGAGGGAGCAACTCGGTTTATCGCAAAAATTAGCCAACTGCACCGCTATCGCGGAGTCGCTGAACTTCTTTCGGGTTTAGCGTGAGCAGCTCGCCGAGTAGCTCGTTGGTATGTTCGCCGAGTGATGGCCCTGGTGAAACGGCTTGATTGGAGCCTTCAGTGGATATTGGCGAAGTCACTTGCTTGATCGTTCCGTAAGACGGGTGTTCGACATCGACGATCAGGCCACGTGCCTTGATTTGTTCGTCTTGGAACGCTTCTTCGATGGAGTTGACTGGCCCCGACGGAACGATTCCCCTGAAACGCTCTAGCCATTCGGCGTTGGTCTTTTCCAATAGGCGTTCAGAAAGTATCGGAATCAGAATTTCCCGATTGTCGTAACGTGAAGCGAAGCTAGCGAATCGTTCATCGATAATTAGTTCTGGTAGATCGATAAGCTCCGCAAATTTGCGCCAAAAATGTTCTTTCGCACAAAAAATACTGATCCATCCATCACTTGTTTGAAAGTTTTGGGCGGGTACGAGTGTTTGGTGCGATGAATTGGGCGTTCTTGCCGGTTGCCAGTCGGAATTCAACTGCCAAGAGGCGAAGTAGGTGAGCATCGAGACCGCTGTATCGAGCAAGCTGACATCGACATCTCTGCCAACACCCGTTGTTTTGGCTTCGAGCAGAGCTGCTACTAACCCAAGAGCGGCTGCATAGCCTCCGGCGAAGTCGATTATCGATACCCCAGCTTTTCCCGGCGGACCCTCTGGTTCGCCCGTAATCGACATATACCCGGCCATCGCCTGCATTATGGGATCGTAACCCGGTTCTGATGCTCTGGGCCCTGTCCGCCCAAATCCGGAAAGTGAACATGTGACGATCGCTGAGTTAAGCGAACGCAGAGTTTCGTAAGTGAGCCCGAGCTTTTCTGGGAGATCGCCGCGCAGGTTGTTGAAGACTGCGTCTGACTTTTCGACAAGCTGATGAAATATCTTCACACCGTCTGACTTACGAAGATCAATGGCTATTGATTTCTTCCCGCGGTTGAACGATTGGAAGTAGAGAGAATCGGCGTTGTTGGTCGCCGGTGGCACGTAGCGCGCTACGTCTCCACCCGCTTTGGGATCTTCGATCTTGATTACTTCAGCGCCAAGATCTGCGAGGTTCATAGTCGCGAAAGGTCCGGCACCGAATTGCGAGATGGCGAGAATGCGGATGCCGTGTAACGGGCCTTTTCGCTGTGACTGTTCGGTCAAGTTCAGGATTCCGAATCGTGGGCTGTTTTGCCTTCACCAAGCGTTGCGTGGTTCTTTTTAGGAATGAGCACGTGTCGTCGAACCACCATTACGCGTTCTTCGCGTTGGTTCATTACTTCGGTTTCGAGGTAAACGACTCCTCGATCACCTTTCGACGTTACTCGGAGTTCGAGGATTGTCGAAGTTGTGTAGATGGTATCGCCGTGAAAGGTAGGGCCTTCGTGTTTCACGGATTCGTAATCGAGGTTTGCGATTGCACGAAGTGAAATGTCGTTGACCGTTTGTCCGATAGCAATTGCGAGCACCAGAAGTCCGTTTACAAGGTTTTGACCGTGCTGGGTACTCTTGGCGTAATGGGCATCGATATGAACCGGATGTTGGTTTTGAGTTAGTAGGGAAAACCACGAATTATCGGTCTCGGAGATCGTTCTACCGGGCCAGTGCTTAATTACCTGACCGACTTCGAAGTCTTCGAAATAGCGTCCGTTATTCATTTTTATCTGTTGTTCCTAGTTTCTCGGGGTCGTTTGGTTGAATTGTTACGAGATTCCAGCATCTCGGAGGACGTTTTGGGCTCGCAGGATAACTGGCATATCGATCATCTCTCCATCGAGAGAAATCGATCCTCGGCCATCGGCTTCAGCTTCGGCGGCGATTGCCAGCACTTTGCGCGCACGTTCAATTTCGGCG
The DNA here is from genome assembly GCA_018649665.1 of Chloroflexota bacterium. Classification (GTDB taxonomy): domain Bacteria; phylum Chloroflexota; class Dehalococcoidia; order Lucifugimonadales; family Lucifugimonadaceae; genus Lucifugimonas. Next base: position 13,163 of record JABIHL010000151.1, read on the forward strand.
TCAGTAGGCATAAATACCGATTCAATCACTTCTACCTGAGCAGGGTGAATGGCGAGCTTGCCTTTATAACCTATCGATTTGGCGAGTAGTGCTTCTTCCCGCAGTCCTTCTGGATCACGAAATTTTGTGTATGGCGTGTCCAGCGCGTGAACCCCGGCCGCCCTTGCAGCAATGGCTACGGCAGAGCGGGGGTACGCGAGACCCGGCTCGAAAGCGGTTTGGGTGTTGGTTTCGGTTTCGTCGACAGTGCGACTGATTCCCATGTCGGCTGAAAAATCTTCAGCACCGAATGCGGTCCATCGAATACGATCACTCGAATTGCAGATCGCATAGGCGTTGATTATTGCTTCTGCAGTTTCGAGCCACGGGAGGATGGATGTGCGCCCAACGGGCACTCCGGCGCTACGTTCGGCATTTGCAAGGATCACTTCTAGTTTGGCTACTTCGTCTGCATTGCCAATTTTGCCGATGGATATTCCGATGATGTCGTTCGACATAACGGCGTTTATATCGTCTTCCGCAAGACCCGATGCCATTGAATTGACTCGGGGTGCAAGCAATTTTCCTGCTTTTGCGAGATGAGGAATGTGCTCTGTCACGATTTGTCTGGCTGCCTGCTTTTCGCCGGTTGGGACCGAATCTTCGAGGTCGGGGATCAGCCATTTCGTATCGAAACCAACGGCTTTTTCCAGCATTTTAGGTTGGTTCCCGGGTACGAACAGCAGGGTTCGTGGGTTTAGGTCTGGTTCGTTCAAGGGTGAGATTCTTTTACTGTCGGTTGGCTGATGACGCTGAAATTATGGTGAATCATATAAGCGTTGAAGCGATGTTCGGGCGGTCGTAATCACAGTTGCAGGTCTTATAGGATTGAATTATTGCGATTTTCGAGGTTTGATTTGGTGCTAATCAGGCACCGGAATGACACTGTGAGCCAATGAATACGTTCCTGATAGCTGCCGATGCCGACCCTGTTGCAAAGGCTATCGAATCGCTTCTCTCAGACGGTTCCGGATTCCAACGGGTGACGGCTGAAGAGTTCGTTGGCACCGCTTTTGGTATTGAAGATGTGCTTCTCCTTGGAGAGAACGAGTCATCGAGCGAATTGATTCCCGAAGCTGGATTGCCTTCACTAGGCATGATCCAGCATCTTGGTTGCCGACCTTCTGCTTCACTGCTTAACCTCCCTTCAAGATCAGATTCGCAGGTAATTGTCGCTGGAATCTCGCCAAACATTTCTCCGAGAGTGGCAAACCGGGTAATCGGTTTTACTGGTCCTCTGCCTGTACGCCCGATGCCGGACTGGGGCGTCATCGGTGTTGGTGAGGTCGGTACCGAGGTTGTGAAAAAAGCGTTGGGCACTCGGTCATCGGTAGGGGTTGCTGAGATCCGAACACCAAGATCAGGATTATTGACTGAACTCGGGGTGCGTCGGAATTCACTGGATCTTTTGGTCGCAGGTTCGGATGTGATTACGATTCACGTTCATGCAGGTCCGACCACCTCACCTTTGATTTCCGACCGCGAATTGGGGCTAATGAAGTCAGATGCTGTTCTGATCAACACTTCAGACTCGTCGGTTGTAGACGAGAAAGCTGTTATTGAGGCACTAGAACATGGCGAAATCGCCGGTTACGCCACTGATTGCCCGGGTGATGCTGTTTCCGCTGCCGATGAATCTTTGGCTGCTTCGGGGAAGTTGATCGTCACTACAAACCCACTGACGAACCAAATTGGTGCACCGCAACAACTCGCCAAATACGTAGTAGCAAATGTAGAAGCATTCAAAAAAAAGTCGACCGTTCGTGGAATGTATGAGCCGATTGATTTTCCTGCGATTGGCGATCCGAGCTTTTGGTCATCTCGGATGAGTCCACGTCAGGACTGAGCCTAGTCGGCGACCGGAGAGTGTGCTTCGATCTTGTCTATTCGAATCGCACACGCCTTGAATTCAGGTGTTTCGGTGATGAAATCGTAGGCGTCTGATGTGAGCCGGTTGGTCTGAGTTAGCTCTGGGAACGCGAAGCTCATGAAAATCGTGCCGTGCGGTGAACGTTCGGTTACTTTGATCGGAACTTCGACCGATCCTCTTCTTGAGCTAACAGTTACTTTTTGACCGTCGATGAGTTCGAGTTGCTCTGCGTCATACGGATGTATCTCAGCAAGTTCCGATGGAACCAATAGCTCAAACCCAGTCGCACGGCCGGTTTGGGTGCCTGTGTGGTAGGTCGAACGGCGCCTGCCGGTCGTGAGAATCAATGGATATTCGGAGTCGGTTGGTTCCGCTGGTGGAATGTGATCGACAGGAGCGAAGTAGCCGGGCATTCCGGAATCCATCTCGTCTTCGTGTAGGAACTGGGTGCCGGGATGGTCTTCAGTTGGGCATGGCCACTGAAGACCGCCTTCGGAATCCAGACGGTCGTAAGTGATGCCGGTGAATATCGGTGCTAGCTGCCGCATTTCGTCCCAAACATCCGAGGATGAGTGCAGGTCTTGGACCACACCAAACCGATCCATAAGATCCAACAAAATGTCGACATCTGTGCGTGATTCGCCAACAGGTTTTATCGCCGGTCGAACGCGCTGTATGCGCCGCTCGCTGTTCGCAAAAGTACCGTCGGATTCAGCGAATGATGCAGCCGGCAAAACTACGTCGGCAAGCTTAGCCGTGTCGGTCATGAAAATGTCTTGAACCACGATGAAGTCGGTCGCTTCGAGCGCTGCTTGGGCATGGTTAGTATTGGGGTCGGAAATGACCGTGTTTTCGCCCATAATATATGCGGCTTTGACCTTGCCACGAAGCATCTGGTCCATCGCTGTAATTTTCGTAATTCCGCGACGTGTTGGAAGCTCTGCATCCCACGCTTTTTCGAACTTTTCACGGACGCCGGGTCGTTCGACTTTTTGGTAGCCGGGAAGGTCGGTCGGAAGTGCACCCGAATCGGATGCTCCCTGCACGTTATTTTGACCCCGAAGCGGGTTCACGCCGGCGTTTGGTTTACCGAAATTTCCGCCGAGCATCCCGAGATTCGCTACCGATTGAACGTTGTGCGATCCACAAGAGTGCTCGGTGATTCCGAGTGTGTAGCAAATAGCCGCTTTTCCAGATGCCGCCGCGTATTCTCGGGCTGTAGCGATAATGTCTTCTGCTGGAACGCCGCAGATTTCAGCTGCATATTCAGGAGTGTAGAACTCCACGTGCTTAGCGAGTTCATCGAATCCTTCGGTTCGGTGCTCAACGTACTCTCGATCGTAAAGACCCTCTTTGATCATCACGTGCGCGAAGGCGTTGAACAGCGGAATGTCGGTGCCGATGTTGATCTGTAAATGTCGAGTCGCCCACTTGGTCAGTTCGATCTTGCGAGGGTCGATTACGATGAGCTTTGCGCCGTTTCGTACGGCGCGCTTCATTCGTAGCGAAATTACCGGGTGAGCCTCGGTCGTGTTCGATCCGACGACCAATAGAAGATCGGTTCCTGCTAACTCTTCAATCGAGTTAGTCATGGCACCTTTGCCAACCATGACCGCCATACCGGCGACCGTAGGAGCGTGTCAGGTGCGGGAACAGTTATCGATATTGTTAGTACCGATACCTATTCGGGCGAACTTCTGCATCAGATAGTTCGCTTCTGTGACCGTTCGCGCTGATGACCAGCAAACTAGAGAGTCGGGACCTGAATCATCTCGAATCGCAGTAAATCGTTCTGTGACGAGGTCAAGTGCTTCATCCCACGATGCTCGTCTGAACGAACCGTTTTCCTTGATGAGCGGGTATTTGAGTCGTTCGTCGCTTTTGACGAACTCCCACGAAGCGAACTGACCTTTTACGCAGAGTGATCCTCGGCTCGGAGCATCGAAATCTGGTTCGGTTCCTTTTAGCTGGCCATTTTCAGTAAGCAAATGGATGCCGCAGCCAACTCCGCAATACGGACAGATCGACTTAGTACGTTCGAGATCTTCGGCTTTCGTTGTGCCGACGATTTTTTTGTCTGTAAGTGCACCAGTAGGGCATGTGTTTATGCACTGGCCACAGAACGTGCAAGGAGATTCGAGAAGATTATTGTTGAAGAACGAGGCAATAGTGTTTTCTTGCCCACGACCTTCGATGGCAATTGCACCGGCTTGCTCCCAGTCGTTACAGATGTTTGTGCAACGGAAGCACGAGATGCAGTAGTCGTAGTCACGTTGTATGAACGGGTTGTCGTCCTTCGCCTTTTCTCGAACAACAAGTGAAGGGAACGCGTCCCATTTCGCATCGTATTCTTCGGCGGCTGTGTGTAGTTCACACTTCTTGAACGAGACGCATTTGGGGCAGTTGGTAGGGGATGAAGTTTCAGAGAGCAACATCTCAAGAATCGTCTTGCGATAGTCCGTTATCGAATCTGAGTGGGTTTCAACCCGCATTTCTTCTGAAGCAAAGGCGGTGCAGGCGGCAACCTGCTGCATTTGACCGTTTACCTCGACGTCCACTAAGCACATACGGCAAGTGCCCTGAGGGCCGCTTCGCTCGTCGTAGCACAACGTTGGAACATCAAATCCTGCTGATCTGATGGCGTCGAGAACTCGAGCGTCGGTTCCGCAATCGATTGCAATTCCGTTAACTTCTACGTTCAGTCTATTTTGGACCGGTGTTGTCATCGGGTGAGCAACGGTTCTTCTTTACTTACTACGTTCAGGCTGTGGCAGGCTGTAGCTGCACTCCAATATAACTCAGAGGCGATGCGTAATTGATTTCGAATTAATTGCGACTAGTCGGCAGATGAATTTGAAGCTGAAGATTCTGCTCGGACTTCTTTGATGCGATGCCATACGACCCAAATGACGATTATCGAGACTGTACCAATGATCGGAATGTCGAACGGCTTCGACACATCTCGAATCGAGTCGTAGTTCTCACCAAGTAGGAATCCACCCCATGCCATGCCGAGAGTCCAGGGTAGGGCGCCTATGAACGTAAAAATGGAGAATCTTGTCACGTTCATTCTGGCGATTCCGGCGGGAATCGAGATGAATCCTCTAACACCAGGAATCATTCTCGCTATGAATACGGTGAGTTCTCCTCGAGTTTGGAACCACCTATCAGCTCGTTCAAGGTCTTTTTGGGTGATTAGGACGTACTTGCCGTACTTCTCGATGAATGGTCGTCCGCCTGCACGCGCTACGTAATATTCGACCAGCGAGCCGATTAAGCTTCCGACCGCACCCCAGAACCCTGCGAGGAATACGTAGCCGATTCCGTGACCGCGGTCTAGCACGAGTCGCCAGCCAGCTAGCGGCATGATCACTTCACTTGGCAGGGGAATGGCGGTGCTTTCTATCGCCATCAAGACGACCACGCCACCCCACCCCATGAAGTCGTACACGTCCGTCGAGAAGGTGAGAACGAATGTCTCGAGTACGTGGATGAGATCGGTCAACGGCTCTATGGGAGTTTCTCCAGAGGAAGCTATAACGCGGAAGGGCAGAAGTGCTGGGCCGTTCGAGTAGAAGCACTTTGATGTGACACCGTACCCTCGAAACGACCTCTCGAATTCTAACAGTGGTCCTGTCTATTAACGATTGAATTCGGCACCTGCGGCAAGCACTGGCTTCAAGTCTGTTTGAACTGGAAGGTCGACGGAGAGGAGCTCGACTAGTAATCGTGGGGAATTTCCTCAGTTGAAGTCTTCGCAACGGGCGTTGTGCGAATGCTTGTCGAGCGGCTTGAGTGCTGAGTGCTGAGCGCTGGGCGGGCGACACGACTCCGTGTAGACAGTGCGGGTCCTCCGCACTCACTGCGCATTCGATGCAGTTTCCGTGAGCAATCATTGACTTTTTACTGCACCAATGCGTCACGTGCGACGTGTAATTGATGTAACACATGTGCATTCAGAGAGCCAGTACGAATCAAGAACAAAACATATTCGTAAATTAGTACATAATATGTGATAATTCTAAATTTATTCCGAACGAATATAAAATAAAAACAAAACAAAACAGGAACAAGTTCTTGACTTGTTCGGGTTTGTTTTTGTACCCTGTAACAGCGTCATTTGGGGCGGTTGGAGTCAGGTTGCTTGCAGCATTGGTGCTTAAAAGCTTGGAACCCGTAGCCAATTCATACGGCGATTGGATCGTTAGATAACTACATTCAAAACAGTTACTCGGCCGAACGACAGGGGAGAAGAATGCAAGGCTCAAAAACTAAGAAGATGATTCTCGCTGAGCGCAAGCTAAGGCGTCCGCTTGAGCGTGCATTGCCTGAAATGGTGAACGAGGTCGGCCTCACCGGCGCTGCGAAGCGTATCGGGGTGAGCAAGGCCACGTTGAGCTACTGGCTACTGAAGTTGGGTATCGAGATCCGCCGGGTTGCTCTTGCCCCCGGCGAAGAAATCGAGATCAGACGCATCTCGGGATGAAGAATCTAATTCACCGATAGTTCTGATCAAATTCAGTCCGGAATTCTCTCCAGTTGTCGATTGACCCTGTTTAGGGCTGTTGCTAACGTGGACTGACGAACGATTTTTCCGACTGACTTTCATTGATAACAAGTCAGCTCACTCATAAGGACGAAACAGTGCCGGGTAAACGCGTATATCTATTGCTAGTGGCTTCGATCGCAACTCTTTTTGTGATCGCAGCATGCTCTGAAGAGGTAATACCTACTCAAGAGCCAGTTGAATTCCACCCAACAGCAGCTGCAGAGGTCGATCGACCTGATAGCTCGGGTGATGAACCAGTTGCTGAAGCTCCAGATGCGAGCGCTGGCGACGCCGATGCAGGTAGAAACCTGTTCATTAGCTGTGGTGCCTGCCACAACACCGACGGCAGTACGGCTGTCGGCCCTGGTCTCGGCGGAGTTTACGCACGAGCAGGGGAGCGAACTGCCCTAGACGCAGACGCATACATCGAGCAGTCAATTCGAGAGCCTGGTGCTTTCGTTGTAGATGGCTTCTCGCCACTTATGCCGTCGTTCAGTTACCTTAGCGAATCTGACGTAACCAACTTGATTGCGTACTTGAAGACTCTCGACTAACCGGTCGATACCTATCTCGATAATTGAAAACGCCCCGAGTAAACTCCGGGGCGTTTTTGTGTTAACGATCATGCCATTTCGTCGAACTGCATTGCAGTTGATCTGTTAGGCAGCTACGACCAGGTGGCGCCTACGATTGATGCGGCCTGATACCCGGCACCGAAGCCGTTATCGATATTTACGACCGATACGCCGGGTGCACACGAGTTCAGCATAGCTAGGAGTGCCGCAACTCCACCAAGGCTCACACCGTAGCCAACGGAGGTCGGTAGGGCGATGACAGGCGCTTTGACGAGTCCTCCGACTACGCTGGGTAGTGCGCCTTCCATTCCAGCCACCACGATCACCACTCGGGCGTCGTTTAGTTCGTCTACACGTCCTGAAATTCTGTGAAGGCCAGCAACACCGACGTCTGTGATCAGATTTACATCGCAGCCCATGAGCGAAGCCGTCAAAACAGCTTCACGCGCTATTGGTAAATCGGATGTGCCTGCAGCGACAACGACTACCCCTTTGAGCAGGTCCCTTTTCGATCGTCGATCAGCCCAAATTGCCCGAGGTCCCTCTTCCCAAACAGCTTCAGGGACAGATTTATGGAACAAAGCGAACGCTTCTTCCGACGATTTGGTGACTAAAACGACATCGGAATTCGCATAGATGCGTTCGGCGATCTTAGCAGTATCTTTTGGTGTTTTACTTAGTCCGTATACAACTTCAGGAAAGCCGATTCGTGCACCACGGTCATGGTCTATATTTGCGAAGCCGAGGTCGGAAGTGGGCGCAGTTAGGCTCAGTTCGGAGGTAGCTTGCTCTGCCGACATTTTGCCATCGGCTACGAGCTCTAATATTTCGCTGATTTGAGATTTGTTCATTGACGATCGAGCGGACGTGGAGAGCTGATTGGTTGTTTTAATAGGTATTAGAAATTTACGTACACATCTTATCTGCGCGGGGACTTACATGAAATGGCTCACAAACAACGCCACGCCAAATTGACCAACCCTTGTGGTCGTACCTATACTGCAACACCCTATATTGTGGAATAGCGCGTGCGCGAAATACGAGAGTGACAAGAGGATTAGTATGCAGGTAACTTGCCTTCGAGAAAATCTAAGCCGTGGATTGGCAAATGTCAGCCGGGCGGTAGCGTCTAGAGCTACGTTGCCTGTAACTCAGAATGTGCTTCTTGAAGGTGACAACGGCCAACTCAAATTGACCGCGACGAATACCGAAATTTCGATTAGTACGTGGATAGGTGCGCAGATAGAAGGCGAGGGGAGCATCACTATCCCCGCCAGAATGCTGACCGATTTCGTGAACTCACTCCCTGGGCAGACAGTAAAAATAGATTTCCAGAATGACCCGGTCGGTGTAATCGTTACTTGCGACAAGTTCAACGGCACTATCAACGGTATTGCCGCTGAAGAATTCCCGCCAATTCCTACGGTGGATGGCGGGTCGTCGGTAACTATTCCTGCTGACACGTTCCGTGGTGCGCTCGAACGAGTGGTATTTGCCGCTGCGACCGATGATTCTCGACCTGTTCTCACTGGTGTGAAGGTCGAACTCGCTGATGATTCGTTCACGCTAGCGGCTGCCGACGGATTCCGTCTTGCGGTCGAGACCGGGAAGCTCGGAACTTCCGTTGAAACGGAAGTTGGCGTAATCGTTCCTGCTAAAACCCTCGCTGAGGTCGAACGACTGTTAGGCGATGGGTCTTCAAGCGTGGAGTTGTCGATCGATGCCAATGGCCGATCTGCAAAGTTCCGTCTTGATACCTCTGAAGTAGTTACTGCGCTTGTGCAGGGCACATTCCCCGACTACGAAAAGCTAATTCCGACTAGCTACGGGACCAAAGCGACAGTTGATCTTTCCAGCATGGTTCAGGCGACGCGTGCAGCCTCGATTTTCGCCAGAGATGGAAGCGGGATCATCAGGGTCATCGTTAGCCCAGGAGAAGACGACGGCGCGGGAGCCGTGAAGGTCATCTCCCGAGCGGAAGAAGTTGGTTCAAACGAGAACGAACTCGATGCAAAAGTAGAGGGCGAAGAGACCAAGGTTGCGTTCAATAGCAAGTTCTTGATGGACGTGCTAAACGTAATGAATGGCGATGACGTCGATCTGGAAACGACTACTCCATCGAGTCCGGGAGTATTCAGGTCGGAGAAGCACAAAGGCTACACGCACGTGGTGATGCCAATGTTCGTTCAGTGGTAAGCGGCTGAACCATTTGCTAAAAAGAGGCGGATCAGTCCGCCTCTTTTTCTTTAATATGCTGCGTTATCGGAGTTGTAACAACGGTGGGACTTTTCAGGTTGGTCGCCAATACGCCGTCGTTCGAATCTATTCAGCCTTAGAGGCATCCTTGTTCTTTAGTTGACGGTAATTCATGTGGTTATTTATCACTCCGCCAATCAGAGTGATTCGCTACCCGATTCGAATACGTTCGCTAGCGTAGCGAATCGGGTCTTGGCGTTCACGGCCTGCCATGAATAGCGCGATTGTGAGCGGTCCAAATCTGCCAACAAACATGGTGACTGAAAGAACGATCTGCGCACCTTCGTTCAGATGTTCCGTAGCCCCCGCAGACCAGCCGACGGTACCAAACGCCGAAATGATCTCGAAAACGCCTGAGCGGAAGTCTAAGCCCGGTTGAACGATGAACAGAGCAACCACCAACACAAGCACTGCGGCAGCGGCAGTCGCTCCAACAGCCATTGCCCGTTGAACGTTTACGCGTGGAATCTCTCGTCCGAACACCGTTGTTCGTTCTTTACCGCTGAAAATTGCGATCGAGGCGATAACAATCACCATGAACGTGCTCACTTTGATTCCAGCTGCTGTTGATGCTGACGCACCGCCGACAAACATAATGCCTTCGGTAACAGTGAGGTTCGCAGCGTGGAGTTTGCTGTAGTCGAGTGTGGCAAATCCAGCGGTTCGATTGACTGTGTGGAAGGTGCCTTGTGTGATTTTGCTTCGAACAGATTCACTCCCGATCGTATCGGCATTGTTCCATTCAAGCGAGATGAACGATACGAACCCAATAAGCAGCATTACTCCGATTCCGACCAATACGAGCTTGGTATCTAGAGTCAGATGTCGCCATCTTCGAATTCGGATCAAATAGGCGAATGCAGCGTACGACGCCGATAAAATGGCCACGATAAGCCCGAATATACGGAGCGACTGCACATCTTGGTTCAAGCCAATTATCGTGACGAACACGCCGAGTCCGATCAGAGCGATCACACCAGTTCCAACGAGAACACTCTTTGAACCTAGAGCCCTACGGTGCCAGCCACGAATCTCCACTACATTGCCCAGCGTTGCGTAGCTGGTCGATCCGATAATAATCATCGCCCCAATGATCAAAAGCGTAGGAATGTCTCTACTAAGCCCGATGAGGCTGCCTCCACCGACGAGTTCATCGGGGAGAATTTCAAACCCTGCATTGTTAAATGCCGATATTGAAGTGAATACGCTTTGCCACACACCCTCTCCCAATCCCATTCCTTCCCAAATTGGCGCGACCAAGTACCACCGGACGAATATGAATATCGCCCCAATTATCTGGACGATAATCGCCATCAAAATGATGTTCCGCGCGAGTGATGCGATTGTTCCCAGCCGATTGTCGTCGAGACCGGCTCCTACAACTAATCGGCCTTGGAGACTCGAACGACGCCCGGTGATTAGAAGTAAAAATGCCGCACCGGTCATGAATCCCAGACCGCCAATAAATATCAGGGCTGCGATTACAGATTGACCGAAACCAGTCCAATGCTCTCTGGTGTCGACAAGTACTAGTCCGGTTCCTGTCATCGAAGATACTGATGTGAAAAAAGTAGCGATTGGTGACATAAATTCACCAGATCTGTTTGAGATCGGCAGCGATAGCAGGAGTGCACCTATGGCTGCTACAGCAAAAAAGCTGTAGACAAGCATCATTGGTGAGGTCGGACCTCGAACTGGAACTTCACGTCGCTCGACGTGCGCGTATACGGGCGACATTTCCGATTGCCGCGGTCTACGTACGACTTTGTCGCCGGGTTTTGGTGCGAAAGGGTTCTGCAAGTTAGAGGGTGTGGTACTCGGCGATCAAAAAGACTACTTCAAGCTTTTAGGCGTAGATGCCTTCGACTATTAGAGGGTTTCCCGAGTAATTCGTCGTTGAAGATATCACTCGGCAAGCCAGAATTTCTCTATTAGCGATGGCTAATAGGGATGCTAGCTACAAAAAAAGTCCCGCTCAAATAAGCGGGACTTCTTCGAATTGACTTTGCTACGCAGCGGGCGTTTTACTGTATCGATCGAATGTAGGCAACGAGTCCGTCAATCTTGTCATCATTCAGAGCAGGGTTGCCGCCCTTGGGTGGCATGTCGATGCCAGTTGTATTCGCCGGGTCGCTGGAAGGTCGACCAGTTTTGATTAGGGTCGCAAGATCGGAATCAGATATGTTCGTGATGAAATCACTACCGACTAGGCTTTTTCCTAATCCCGTGACACCCGTCGCATCAGCGCCATGACAACCTGCGCAAGTACCAAATTCTTTCTCTCCGAGCGCAACTAGTTCCGAGTTTGAAGGACCAGCAGGAATCGCCGTTGCCGCGGGTGCTGTTGTTGCCGCAGGGGCTGCGGTTGATGCAGTCGAACCTGAACTATCGTCGCTTCCCCCGCCGCACGCAGCAATCAATGCAATCAGCGCTGTCATCGCACCAACTATTAAATATCTTTTTATCAATGTGATTCCTCCAAGAATCTTAACTTTTCCAAACAAAATCAATCAACGTGTCGTGGCAGATCCGCAAGTGGTTCTGACAACAATTCGTTCCATCTGTAAATCGGCGCCTGATGCTCTTCCGCTAGGTGCTCCGCACCGGCTTCATACGTAAACGCAGCGATGCCATGGCCCATCGGTGTCACCAGATCATCGGTAGCTACGAAGAAGGCGTCAGGAGCTTTCATCCACTCGCCAGTCTGGTAATCGTGCACCCAGAATATGTAAACGTCTTCACCATTTATACGGTGATAGAGAACCATGTCACCTAAATCATCGAAAATACGCAATCCGCCGTCAGCGAGTCGATACGCTGCCGCCTGGGCTTCCTCCGAGACGATCATGCCGCATTGCTCGCATATGACTTCACCGTACGCGATTTCAGGCGTGGCTTCGATATCGACCTCTCCGTGACAGGCGAAAAGTGCCAACGAGCTGAAGATCAGCATAAGGATTATTGCTGCTTGTCTCTTGATTTTCATTAAAACGCGCCTCGTCTTTTGAAAATGAAGAATCCAATGGCGAACGGTGTTACAACCCAGGCTACAAATAGTGCCAATAAAATCGGAAGAAGTGCATCGCCGTACGTACGCATTGCGTACACACCTGCTGGACCAAGAACTTCCAGATCATTTTTTATCGAAAGAATCGCCGCAAGCTTATAAACCTGTAGTGGGTTTGCAAGAGCCATTAGCAGTAGCTCACGTACACCAATGTCTAAAGTCATTGCTGTGCCCATAAGCCCAAGATCGCTGAAAAATGCGAGTACTAGCCAGAGGAATACCGCCAAGCCGATTGCAGTTGCACCACGTCGTAGTCCAGCAGATAGAAGAAATCCTATGCTGAGCGATGAGAGAGCAAGCAATATAGTTAGACCGACAAGTGCCAGAAAATCGCCTGTGTTCGAGGATCCTCCTCTAAGGACGACAAGCAAACCTGAGATGCCAAATCCGACCAATAACGCCGATGTCAGTGCTGCTGCAATGCCCAGATACTTGCTGATCAAAATTTCGAACGCCGTAACTGGTTGCGACATCAGATATGCCAACGCACCACGTTCTCGCTCTGAAGCTATTGCGAGTGCTCCGAGAGTCAGCCCCATCAACGGTACGATCAACAACACCATGTTGACCATGCTCGCTGTAGTACGTCCGAAACCCGCTACACCGAACGAGCCAAGGCCCGAAAGCGCCATCCACGAGAGGGCTGAAGCGATCACGGTAAATCCACCACCGAACATTAACAACCACCGACTTTTTGCGGCGTCACGCACTTCCTTCCGAGAAAGCGTGGCGACCGTTTGGAAATCAATCATCGATATCGCCTTTCCCAGTACCTTCCAGATCAAAGTCAATCACCGAAATACCGGCATCGACCAGTACTTTTATCGGCTTTGCCTTCGCACCCGGCGTCACGGTTACGTAAATTCCAGTTCTATTCCGGGATATTTCAAAATCTAGTTCGCCAAGTGCCGACATAGCCGAATCGACATTGTCGAGACCAACTTCAATTCGCATTTTGGGTAGTGCACCAATTCGGGTCATGAGATCTTCGGGTGCGGATTCGGCTACCAGTTTTCCTTGGTCGAGTAGCAGGACTCGATCAGCCAACCTAAGTACTTCACCCGGACGGTGAGATGCGAATACAAGTGCTTTGCCTTCAGATTTCAACTCTTCAAGTAGGGCAAGGAAGTCCTGTCGGGCAGCGGCATCGAGATTGGCGGTCGGCTCGTCGAGTAGCAAGATTGGTGGATCGCCCAACAGTGCGATCGCTAGTGCGAGTCGTTGACGTAATCCGCCAGAGAGCTGTCTGACCTGTTTCGTGAGATGAGGAGCAAGTGAGAGGCGTTCGAGTAGAGCTGAACCCTCGTCGTGTCTCGCTTTGCGGAGCCTCGTGTAAAGGCGCATCGTGTCGATCACGGTCAGATCGTCGTGGAATGAAATCTCTTGCGGGACGAGTCCAACCTTGGCACGAGCTTGTTTACCGCTGGTTCGTACGTCGATCCCGCAAATGGATACAGAGCCTTCAAAAGACACCTGTCCGAGTATGCAGCGGATCGCAGTCGTTTTACCCGCACCGTTGTTGCCCCATAGTGCGAGTCCTTCGCCTTGAGCGAGAGTAAACGAAAGATTCTGAAGGGCTTTTACGTCTCCAAAGGATCGAGTGAGGCCATTAACCTCGATTACGTTCAAATCTGTGGATTCGTTGTTAGTTGATAGCACGGATTTCTCTTCCGGTATGTCGTCAGACGTGGTCTTCGTTACGCCCAGACGGGCGACGAGACCTGCAAGACCGATAAATGCGAGCGAAGCAATGAGTGTTTTCCAGTTGGTTTCTTTGTTGTCGAGGACCAGACCGGGTACTACGCCCGGTTGCATCAACGGTGAAGGGTCGGTCAGTTTTGGTTCAGGGCGAACGAACGGAAATGATTTCGCGGCGAAATCGACTGCTTGTGTGACCGGACTAAACGTAAGCAACCGCAGTTTTGGGTGTTTGTCGGTCAAGTTCTCGAACAATTTTTCGGATTTGTAGATCACATCTCCAATCCCATCGTTGTTTGCGTCGAATCCCGCGTAGTCACTCCAGTAGTTGCCGACTCCATCGACAGCCCATAAGTTGTCTTTGAGTGTTCCGCGTCCGGCGACTTGAACTTGTTCCTGATTATCGACGAAGCTGTTTCCTGTGTACTGATTTCGCTTTACAGATGGCATGATCCTAACGCCGAAGTCGTTCAGTACGAACACGTTGTCGATAAATTCAACAGTGCTGTCCCGCTCTCTAGGCGAGTTGTCGACATAAGCGCCGACTCTGTTGTCGGCGAACAAATTGCCTTTCACATAAGCGTCATCGAGGTCTTTTAGGCCTATTCCGTAGCCGGAAGGGCCACGGTTGTCGCCAACGACATTGTCGATCATTCGAAGTCGTCGTGAGTACATAAGGAATGCACCGACCGAGTTTCCGGTGAGACGGTTGTTTTCGACTAAGGCATCGTCGTCGTACATGAAGTGGAGCCCGTACCGACCGTCGTAAATATTGTTGCCCTTGACTGTGAGGCGTTCGGAATACCAGAGCACAACATCCCGAACCAGCGAGACATCGTTGTTTTCGATGACTGTATCGCTGGAGTACCAGACTCGAATTCCGTCGCCTCTACGTTGAACTTCGAGATCCATTCCCGTTATCACGTTGTTTCGTATCACGCCGAACGGAGCTTGCTTCAGGTAAACACCGAACAAGGTGTCTTGTATCCGATTGCCTTCGATGGTGACGTTTGGAGCGTTGACTTCAATTCCGGCATCCTCTGAATTCAAGGTGCCGCCGGAATTCTGGATGACCAGACCACTGATCGCTACATCTGATGCTTCGACGGTAATAACGTTGCCATCACCGCCACCATCGAACACGGGCCAACCGTTGCCGATGACGGTGATGGACTTAGTGATTACAAAATTGCCATTGTGGGTGCCTGAAGTGATGGTCAGCACATCACCGTTTTGCGCATCATCGATCGCATCTTGGAACGTTGCATATGTTCCTCGTTCCGACTCGATAGAGTTTGTGCTCTGTGCGCGGATTATCGAAACGGATGAACCGATGGCGACTAATAACAACAGTATCGCCGTAGTCGTTGTGAATTTTCCAGCCCTGGAGTTCAACACGGTTTTACCTACTGATCCCCGCTGGAGGACTGTTGAACAGCCTTTGCTTCATCCAACAACGGCTTGTAAGCCCTGCGGTGGAAGAAGATTCCCAATGCGATAAGTACCGAGGCGCTCATCGACATCCAGAATCCGCTCTCCCAGCTGGCATAAGTCGTGAACTGGGCAATTTTGCCTTCACCAATTAGCGGTGGAACGAACGGTTCGATGATGCTCGACAACGGAGCGCTCTCGTCGAGATTCATACCGAAATTCTGCATCCAGTACCAAAGATCGGCGAGGAATATTGCCGGGTAGAGCAATACCGGCCAAGTAAGTAGTAGGGCGCAAGGGTTGTGAATAAATATTGCCGACACGATTAGTAACACAAGTGAACCGATTGCGATGACTGCTAGGGAGCGCTCAAGCTCTCCGGCTTCACTTAGTGGTCGCATTCCGATGTAGTGGTTGAGTGTGTCGACTTCTTGTACATCGCCTTCGACGCGATTGACGAAGACTGTCATCTCCAATCCACGAGGATATTGCGGTGCATCCATTTCCATGCGCCAGTAAGGGAAAAATGTTGAGATGAAAAGGACTACCGCGGCGATAAGCATTAGTAGGGTCGGGAGGATGAACCTGAACCGATCCCTGAATACGATTTCACGAGGGATGCGTGGCCCGAAAGCTTTTTCTTTGAGCTCATTGATGCGCAGCAATTTATGGTTAGCCCTTTAGGTTCAATTTCAAGATAATTTTGAATGATTAGCCTTTCCGGGCTATATCGGAACACAGCCCAGAAAGGTGTGGCGATAGCAGGGATTTATTTCTGCTATCGCCGATTTTTCGTACTTTCTGGTTAGTTAGGTGCAACCAGGAAGAAACCGGCCATTTCAAGGTGAAGCGCAGAACAGAACTCTGTGCAGTAGAAGGTGAATACACCCTCGTCTGTCACATCGAATTCGATTGTCTGGTGCTCACCAGGTTCCAGACTCAAGTTAATGTTCTGGCCTGGCAGTGCGAAGCCGTGTGTGGCATCGAACGCAGTTTCAAGGTTTGTGAGGTCCCAAGTAACGTGGTCACCAACCTTCACCCTCACACGTTCAGGAGTGAAGTGTGAACGGATGAGCGTTGACTTGACCGTTACGTTGTTTCCATCCCGAGTGACTCCTTCTTCACCCGGTGCTACAGCACGTGGGTCAAGGGACATCGTCTCAGGGTTCCAACCAACCTCTGGGTAAACTTCCCATGCGTTTAGCTTGTCGGCCTTGATGATCTGCGCATAGTGCGGCTCACCAACTCCGATTGGGCTGTCGTAGATCACTGGCATGGTCTCGCCACCCTCAGAGATGTCCAACAGCTGGAAGTTCTGTGGCAGTAGCGGGCCTACTACGTTGAAGCGGTCGATCGACCACTTGTTCATAGCTACCAAGTACTTACCATCCGGACTAACAGTGTCTCCCTCAGCAGTTGCCAAGTGACCAATGTTGTAGTGCACCGGAGTCTTCGTGATTAGCTCCCAGTCAGGCTCGCTGTGCAGGTCGCTGAAGCTGCCACCAAGGGTCCAACGTGCGACTGCAGAGTCGAGGAACAGGGATGTGTATGCGTAACCCTGGTTGTCGAACTGGGTGTGCAGTGGGCCGAGGCCAACTTCAACCTGTACTTCAACAACTGTGTCGAAATCTAGGATTCCAACACCGAACACATCGTGCTCAGTTGCGCCAGCAGCAATTGCTGCCTTGATCTTCGGAACTGAGTAAACAGTTACGTGAGGATCGAGCTTGCCAGATACAACAACGAATTCACCATCTGGTGTTACGTCGGCACCGTGTGGGCTCTTTGGCTCAGGAGCAAAGTGAAGGATGCCTTCAGTAGCGGCAGTTTCGAGCGAGATCACCGGGAATCCGTTGATCAAGTCGGTTTTACCAGCTGCAACTGCGTCCGTCATTTTCTTGATGTCGAAGATGTGCAGGTAGTCCATGTCAGCCTGCGAGATACCAGCCTCTAGAGGCGGGTTACCGTCTTCAATACCACCGGTAGCCATTTCTGAGTTGAATGAACCACAGAAGATGAGACCTGCGCTTGTGAGCTTGCCTGCGTCACAAAGGTCCTGCCAGTACGGAGGTGTTTCTATAGCGAACGACTCATCGTAGTTGATACGACCGGTTGAACGATCGAACTTCCACATTGTGAGAACGCCACGGTATTTTTCTTCGTAATCTTCAATCGCAGCGTAGGAACCATCGAGCGGAGCAGGGAACTGCCCACCTTCGATAACCCATTCAGTGTCTGGAGTAACCATGGTTGCACCGTGGTTAGACATTGAAAGCGGGTTCTTGATGATCTGCTTTGTCTCAAAGTCTCTTAGGTCGATTACTGCAATACGGCCGTTTGCCTTCTCATTTATGAAGGCCCACTCACCGTCGTAGTCTCCTGCTGTCTCAGAGAGTGCAGGGTGATGAGTATCACCCCAACTGAGATCCGTTCCGTCGTCAAGGTTTCCGTCGTCTAGGATGTGACTGGTCGAACTGGCGTCACCGACTGCCCAACCCTGCCATGGTTCAGGTGTGTAGACACCGACAACCTTGAGGAGTCTCATCGATGGAAGACCGATGACGAGCATCTGTCCTGAGTGACCGCCGGATGCAAATTGGATGTATTCATCCCTGCCACCCGATGGCACGTAGGTTTTTACAGCGGCTTCAATGTCTGCCTCTGTAAGTCCGCGTTCGGCTGCAATAGCGCTAACGCCACTTGCAACTTGACTGCCCGAGCCGTTCGATGAAGACGACGGCGTGGCAGTCGGGTCTTCGTCGCTCGTACACCCGACCAAAGCGATCAGTAGTACGAGGGCCATGATGGAGGACACGGTCAGCAGAGAGCGTTTGCTACCTGTGAGTGTGAGTCCATCGATATCGGATCCGTTCATTTAACTCCCCCTGAGTTATTCGAAAATTTGTGCGATTCAACATTTGGCGTTACTACCAGCCAATTCCGCCAAAAATTGCCGCTGAATCAATACTCTTGCTCACCAGTGTGAAATAAATCACGTAACCCATGAGGAATTCAGGAAGATCGGGTGTTTTGATCCAATTTCGACGAAGTTTGCTCCGGCAAAAAACGCAATATAACGTCGAAATGAGAGTGAACTTCTGGAAGAATTCGAGCAAGGATCGCTAGAAGGCTGAATCCTCACGCTTCCCTAAAACCTGCGATCACTGAGACTTGGCGAGTGAATCCGAAGTGTTTTACCCAGTTGCAGTCAGGTTTATTGCTACGATCAATCTATGAACAAGACAAGAATCGTTGTCCCAGCGCTATTCATCGTCGCCGCATTGATATCAATCGCACTCGCTGTAATTTCCATAACGGGCGGTGAGACCGGTATCCGCGGTCAAGTTGTGAGCGTCGATCCAGCTTCAGTAACCACGATATCCAGCCTTACGATTCGCGCAGACTCCGGCAAGGAATGGACGTTCGAAGGGGCTGGAACTTTCTCAGGCTTTACGCCATCACATCTGAACGAGCATAAGGCACTACAAGAGGCGATTACCGTTGTCTACGAGGTGTCGGAATCTGGTGTGCTGACGATAGTGAGTATTAGCGACTAGCCCTGTTGCCCCTATCGCAATGTAGGCACTAGGTACTCTTCGATCTCACTCTGAGTGGCGAACGCTTCGAAACGCCCGATGACGGTGCCGGCGCCATCGACTACAAACGTCCACGGTTCGGTGTGAAATTCCCATTCGTGGATGACCGGCGACTCTATCCCAAGGGACGGATCGCCTGCGGCAAGCATTTCTTCTGGGTTGTCGAAAATTTCGACGTGTATGAAGCTAGCTTGTCCGTTGTACTTGTCATCCAATGCCGAAAGAACTTCGGTTTGAGGACCGCATGTTGCTGATTGGCAATAAGCAGGAGTCGAGAATGTGATGACTGTGGGATTTCCTGATTCGACCGCGTCATCGAAACTAATCGAATAGAGGTCGGGGTCCGGATTGGGCGCGCTGGTTATCGAACGTAGGTTTCCGTCGGTTGGTTCGATTTTGGTCGCCGTAAGTGGGGCAGGGTCTCCGATGTTCGGGGCGTCTGTGGCCGATTTGACCAGTATTCCGCTTCCCGCCGGAATCGAACCTTTGTCTGCTTTGATTCGAACTTTGATGCTCCACAATCCGACCTCATCGAACGTCATCGTGCTTGTGTAGGTACCGCTTCGGACAGGCCAAGCTCGCCATGTTAGGTCGTCGACTACATGTGTTTCGTTTGAGGTGGGTGATGTGTAGGTGACTTCAAGTTCTTCTGCCCGGTCGTCGAATCTCGTGCCGTCGATAACTTGAATGTTGAGTGGAATACGTGCAGTACCCAGAGCTACGTCAGATGCTGCGGCAAAAACTACGAGCTGCAGAGGCTCAGATTTTTCGCTGCAACCAGTCAGTGCAACGGCCAACAGTGATCCAAGAATTAGCGAGATCAGCGCGGTCTTTTTCAATTTCGATTCAATCCTCACGAATGCAGAGTAGAAGTGGAAGTACGTGACGCCACAACAGCAGATGTACGGCCACACGATAACGATAAACGTAGAGGAGTCATTTTTGGGTTTGCTGTGAGTGAATCATTCATGAAGTTTTATTTGCGTGTGCATAAACATCGGTTTGGCTTTGCGCGGTAGACTTTTTGCGTTCGATAACTAATTCCATAATTCATGCAGGATCTCAGATGGCAATTCCGTCCTCCGACCCAATAATCGTTGCTCCAACCAATATGCCGTTCCGCGCAGATGAATCTCTTGATCTCGATGCGCTTGCCAGAAACGTCGATAAGTTCTCAAATACTGCATTGTCGGGATTTGTCGTCGGCAGCTATGGCGGGGAAGAGTTTCATATGGGGGAACCTGAGAAGGTTTCTGCCATCAAGACCGTTGTGGAAGCCCATGCTGGTCGCAGGTTCGTAATTGCAGGAATTGATGCCCTGTCGCCAACTGAGGCTGTGCGGTTATCGAACTTGTATGCCGAAGCTGGAGCCGACATGGTTCGGGTTCGGGTTCCAGCTGCGGACAAAGGTGTGAACACTGCACCTATCCAAGATTATTTTGAGCAGGTTACCGAAGGCAGCCCCGTTCCTGTCGTCATAATCCATCAGCCTAAAACTGCGATGGGAACCGACATAACAAAGGAAGAATTGAGAGATCTGACGGCGTTCGACAACGTGTTCGCCTACATCATGTCGCTCAACTACCGTTATGAGTGCCGATTGGCACAGTTTGTAGACGAGAAGGTAAAGCTGTGGACCTGTAACGGAACACTTCTAATGCCTGGTGGAATGATCGGTGCTGTTGGTGCCTGCCTGTTGTTTGGTAATTGGGGCCCGCACATTGCTCGCGACATAATTCAAGCTTGTATCGACGGCCGTTACGCTGAAGCTCGCGAGATGCAGGAACGCATCAATAACGTCGATTCTATTGGCATGTCGTGGGGTGTCGGTGTTCAGAAGACAGGTCTCAACTTGATGGGCTACGAAGGTACTGTGCCGCGTAGGCCAAATCTGCCGTTGTCAGAATCTCAAGTTGCCGACATGAAGCAGGCATTGATTGAAGCTCGCATTATGAACGAGGATGGAACACCTGCGCCGCAGGTCTAGGTGTACACTTTTCGACGGATTTTTCTCTTCACTACTCGTGATATTTCGCTAAGGAAATTATGAAAGTAACTAACCCTGAAATAATTCGCGCTGTCACCAGCAAATGGGACGGCGATCGAGATGCAAACGGTCGACCGTTGGTATCGGCAGACATCCTTGAACGGATGAAACTGGTCACATCTGAAGAGGCATGGGGCACTTGCAAGCGCAATGATTACCATTTTCAGTTCGCCGGAAACTGGATGAACCTTCACCCAGATCGTGTAATTGTCGGGCGGGCAGTGACTTGCCGATGGGTTCCACGTCGACCAGACATTCACGATTCGATCGACAAGCAGGGTGAGGAAGACGACCGTGTTGGCTTCCAGAACTCATGGGTTATCGATGAGCTGGAACAGAATGATCTAATCGTTGTTGACTTGTTCGGCAAGGTATTCAACGGAACATTTGCTGGCGATAATCTCGCCACAGCGATTAAGTCACGGTCGGGCACCGGCATGGTGATCGACGGTGGAATTCGTGATACCCAGCGAATTCTGGAAATGGACGATTTCAATGCGTTCGTTCGGGGTGTTGACCCAAGTGCGATTCTTGACGTGAGCATGCCAGAGATAAACGGCATCACTCGCATTGGCGAAGCAACTTGTGTTCCGGGCGACGTTGTTCTCGGAACCAGCACAGGAGTGGTATTTATTCCACCTCACCTTGCTTTGGAAGTTGTCGAACGATCCGAATCGATTCGACTAAAAGACGAGTTCGGTCAGCAGCGCATCAGGGAAGGTATTTACACACCTGGTGAAGTAGACCGGAAGTTCTCGGAAGACATGGATAAAGATTTTGAAGAATGGAAAGCTAACCGCTTAAAGTAGTCGGTTTTTCACGTAGTTCAGTTTAGAAATAGGAAATTTAGTAATTTGGCAGATCAAAACACAAGTGCAGTCGATCAGGTAAAGACTTCTTCAAGTCCTTCTGACCTCCGAATCACCGATATGCGAATCGCAGTCGTTGGTGGCGGCGGATGGCGATGGCCGATCATCAAGCTTGAAACAAACCAGGGCCTAGTCGGTATTGGTGAAGTTCGAGACGGCGCTTCAGCTCGCTATGCGCTGATGCTCAAGAGCCGACTGCTCGGCGAAAACCCGTGCGATATCGACCGACTATTCCAGAAGATCAAGCCGTTCGGTGGTCATGGACGACTCGGTGGTGGTGTTTGCGGAGTCGAAATGGCCCTCTGCGATCTCGCAGGTAAGGCATTTGGCGTACCCGCATACATGTTTGCTGGTGGCAAGTATGGCGATGACAAAATCAAGGTATATGCCGACACTCCTTCGAAGAAAGACCCTGAAGAGATGGGCAAGCTGCTGAAGGATCGTATGGATCGTGGTTTCGAGTTCCTGAAAATGGACATCGGTACTTGGATCGCAGAGGAGTTTGAAGGCGGAGTCATAAACAAGAAGGTTTCGCAAGAATCAGCGACTGTTATGCACCCGTTCACAGGCATTCAAGTTACCGACTACGGTATTTCAAAGATGCAGGAGTACGTTGGGGCAGTTCGAGACATTATCGGATACGAAATTCCGCTCGCTTCAGATCACTTCGGTCACATGGGGGTTGAGAACGCAATCCGAATCGGTAAGGCTCTCGACCAGTACTCACTTGCCTGGTATGAAGACATGATTCCATGGCAGTTTGTAGACCAATGGCAGGCATTGAAGGCGGGTGTTGATACTCCGGTTTGCACGGGTGAAGACATCTACTGTCTCGACGGTTTCAAGCCTCTGGTAGATGCTCGGGCAATCTCGGTTGCTCATCCTGACCTCGCTACATCAGGTGGAATTATCGAAACCAAGCGAATCGCCGACTACTGCCGAGATGCAGGAATCGGTGTTGCGCTTCATCAGGCTGGTTCACCGATTGTTGCGATGGCAAATGCCCACTCCGCAATGGCGATGGAGAACTTCATAGCTTTGGAGATGCACTCGGTCGATAACCCTTGGTGGAACGATCTTGTCGATCTTGTCGGCCAAGAGGGCGATGTGATCAAGGACGGATATGTCACTGTCACTGACGCTCCTGGTCTAGGACTCGAATTGAACGAAGAGGCAATCACTGAGAACCTTGCAAAAGCAAGCGAAACTCGTGCGGGTGTTTACCCGGCCGGTGCGTTCGAGGACACGTCAGAGTGGGACGAGCTCGATGCGCATGACCGTGTCTGGAGCTAATCGCTAGCTCTGAGCTGAACTTTTGAAGGACCGCTGGAGATTTTCTTCGGCGGTTTTTTATTGTTCTGAATTTGAACTTCTGCTTAATCCGGTAATGACAGCCCTAGGCGATGTATGCCCGGCAGGGAAGAAACTTACCGGATAAGAGGTATTACATGTCTAGTTCAAATTTTAGTAATCGAATTTCTGTCGGCTTCCCAAGATTAATGTTGGTGTCGGCTTTGCTTATCGCAAGCGTTGCGATATTCGCTGCCTGTGATGGGCAAACGGGGGCTGACGGCCCACAAGGTGCCACTGGTGTAGCAGGACCGCAGGGTGAGCCTGGCGCAGATGGCTCAGTTGGTCCTAAAGGCGACACTGGTGAAGCCGGATTGACAGGCCCTGCTGGGGCAAAAGGCGACACCGGAGCTGCTGGTGCGACTGGTCCTGCGGGCAGTTCTGCCGGAATTGAGGCAGGCGACGGTCTGACAATATCTGACGAAGTCATTTCCGCTGATATAGGCGGCAATGGCGAGGCAACAACGCTGTCTCGATCTGACCACAATCACGATACTGAATACTATGGATTGTCTGAAGTTGACGCCGCAATCATTGCAGCCAAGGATTGGAATGGTCTGACTGGCGTTCCAGTTGGGTTTGCTGATGGGATTGATGCCGATACGCTAGCGAGCCTATCGTGCTCTAGTGGTGAGACAGCGATATTTGAGGCCAATACGTGGTCCTGTGGTTCTTCTGCGGCGTCTTCGAATGGCAATAACCCGGTAACTAACCTCGTCACTACGTTGACTTCAAATATCGGGACGGGGCAGAACGTAGTGATGAAATTGGGAGCCGATGGTTTCCCGTTTGCTGTCTTTTACGACCGCAACACAAGGCGGGTGAATACGATCCATTGCACCGCGATCGATTGTTCAACGTTCGATCACACGGTTCACACATCCTCGGAAGGTGCGGGCGAATTTCTCGATGTGGCTATCGGTCTTGAAGGTCGTCCAGTTGTAAGCATGTACGACAATACGACTCACGCCGATCAAACAGTCGAGTTCAACCTCAAAGTAATGCGTTGCACCGATATTGGGTGCAGTACGTCTTCAACGGTTACTGTGGACGAATCGGGTGACGTTGGACAGCACAACTCGATTGCCATCCGCCCGAACGGAATGCCTGTGGTTAGTTACAGGGACGTAACCAACGACGAACTAAAATTCGCGTTTTGCAATGATGCTGGTTGCGGATCAGCGGATATAACGTCGATCGACACGATCAACGACCCGACCCATTCGGAAACGATTTTCGGGTTCGATGGGATGCCGTTGATCGCTTATCGCAGTAACATAGGACAGTCGCTACACGTTATTCACTGCACCGTTGAAAACTGCTCAGCAAAAACGACTACTACGGTCGATAGTGCTGCAAATACAGGCGAATACACCGCACTCGAAGTTGGCTCTGATGGTCTTGCGCTGATGGCTTACTTTGATATCACATCAGATTCGCTGAAAATCACCCACTGTTCAACTCTAGATTGCACTAGTTTTACGACGACCGTGGCCGATAACTCAGGCTCATCAGGTAAGTGGCCAGCGATCGTAATTGGCTCGGATGGTTTACCTGCCGTTTTCTTCGAAAATAGGAACAAAACAGCACTCCGAATGATCAAGTGTCTGGACGTAACTTGCGCAACATCGGTGGGCCGACAGATTATCGGCGAAGGTGTTGTAGGTCGGAAGAACTCCGCAGTCATGAGGGCTGATGGCACGCCGATCATCCTTTACGAGAATCTGGACAATGAAGAGCTGAATGTTCTAAGTTGTGCCAATGCTCTATGCCTGCCCTACGGAGGCTGACACCGCAATCGCAGGATTTGATCCTTCTACAGAAATAACTAAAAAACCCTGGTCGTTAGTCGGCCAGGGTTTTTAGTACCTGCTTGGCAGCCCCTAGAGACGCCGGAGACATGAGATACACGCCAGCCCAACCTTGGGAGCGGTATTCGTGAGCCTGACGCACTGCAAGATCGATTCCTGCCTTTAGCTGGTCGGCGCTGCTGGTGTACTTTGCTAGGGCGTCGATCACGGCTCGGGGAAGGTTTACGCCGGGTACTTGAGCAATTCGCTCGGCATGAGCGGTAGATTTGAGAACCATCACCCCCGGCAGAACTGAAACAGCTTCTCTGAAGGTAGCGATAGTTTCCATCGAGGCGTCGTCGAAAACCGGTTGAGTCATCACATAATCGGCTCCAGCATCAATTTTTGCTCGAAGGCGATCTAGTTCAGCATCGATGTTTAATGCCTCTGGCTCGAAGCCTGTACCGATCGTGAATTTAGTGCCGCTATCGAGATTTCCACCGAGCGGATTTCCACCGAAATCCCTTCCTACGTTGAGTTGATCGGCAGCGGCCCGAATCATCTGAGTTGAGTTCATGTCGAATACCGCAGACGAACGAGGGTATGTCGGAGACATTTTTGGTGGATCGCCAGTGACAAATAAAACGTTGCGTATGTTGCGGAGGTGATAACCCATCAAGCGTGATTGAATAGCCAGCGTGTTTAGATCCCGACCGGCAAAATGGGCTATGAATTCCAACTTGTCGTGATCTCGCCAAGCTAGCTTCGCTCTGATCAATTCGACGAGGTCACCGGGCGGGATAAGAGGGAGACCTCTAGAACCATCAGTGATGTCGACTGCGTCTGCCAATCCGTCATCCACAATCTCTTGCACCATTCGAGCTCTGAGATCTAACGCTTTGGGATCGGCTCCAGTTGGTGCGACCATCTCCATACTGATTGCGAATTTTCCGTCAAATATCTTTTGCGAGAACGTGCCGTTGGCCTTACGAGGATCATCGACGGAATGTTCACGCCGAAGCTGGGCATCGGGTGACATTGCTAAATCGGCGCCAACTGAAGATGTACGAGATTTTAGATATGCCGACATTTCGCGGACGTGTTCAGGATGAACTTCGCAACATCCGCCTACGAGAGCGGCCCCTGAATCGCCAAGTTGCCTCGCAAGTGTTCCCATGTATTCCGGGTTTGAGCGGGCGAGGAAGCGATGCCCAATACGTTCGAATCCACCAGCGTTCGGCATAGCGGAAAGAAGGAGTTCGCCGCTTTTCACCTTTTGGGCGAGATTTGCTTCTCGAATGAACTCAGCGGCAACCCATGGCGCTACACAGTTGATTCCCGCAACCGCAGCACCGGCATCGGCAGCCAACGAAGCAAATATAGAAGGATCGAGCGGCCATTCCTGAGTTTCGCCAACTCCGGGGTCGAGAGCCGCATGGGCGATAACCGGAGGGGCGTTGTCTCGGGACGATATATCTCGCGTAAGTGCCAATAAGCGGTCGGTGTCGGTAAACGTTTCGAGAAGAATCGCATCGACGCCGTTCTCGATGAGACTGTCAATTTGTGTTGAATAAGACTCAACTGTCTTACCGCCTGGTCCGATCGATCCGATTACGAATATATCGTTCTTGTTATCCGGATATTCGGCCCGGTGTTCCTTGATTGCTTCTCGAGCGATAGTGACCGCCGCTTTGTTTATCTTGGCCACTTGGTTTTCGGCTCCGGCTACCGTTAGCTCGGTTTCGTTCGCTGAAAACGTGTTCGTGGTGAGAACGGTCGCTCCCGCTGCCATGCTCGACGTGTAAATCCCTTTGATGAGTTGGGGATTTCGAAGATTGATCGCCTCATATAAGAAGTCGGGCGATGCCAACCGCCCGGTTAGTTGGAATATGAGTGAACCAATACCGCCATCGGCGAGCGTGGTCCCAGTTCGCAGCGACTCTAGAAATTTCGATTCGACTTGGGGCATATGCAACATTTGTGGAGACTTGAGGTGGCGGCCGATTTTGATTATCGCCTGCCCCAGAGCGAAATGGAGTGATTGGCGTTTTCTTCATCCGTGCTACTCGATAGTTATCTCGCCTGTCATTACTTCAACCACGTGACCGGCGATATTCACTCGTTCATCTACTAATCTGCAGTACATCGTGCCGCCGCGCCTCGAAATCTGTCGACCGACCAGTTCGGTTCTTCCGAATTTTTTCGACCAGTAGGGCGTTAGAACGGTGTGCGACGATCCGGTTGCAGGATCTTCATTGACGCCGGCGGTTGGCACGAAAAATCGGCTTACAAAGTCGAATTCGTCGGCATCGGCAGGTGCTGTAGCTGCAATCCAAGGCTCTTTGAGGTTCGCCACTGCTGCAAAATCTGGTTTGAGATTGGCTACTTGCGATTCCGTTTCAAACACGGCAACGGTCGTGTTCGCATGTAAGACCTCGATTGGTGAGGCTCCGAGCGCAGATTCAACGGCAGCGACTTCATCCCTATTTTGCAACGGACTAGGCGGATTTGACGGAAAGTCGAGTTCGAGCATTCCGTTCTGACGTTCCACTGTTAGTCGACCGCTTCGAGAACTAAAGGCAACCTGATCGAGGTTCGGTTCCAGTTTCGAAAAGACAACATGTCCAGACGCTAACGTGGCGTGACCGCACAAATCTACTTCAACTGTTGGGGTGAACCACCGGATTTCGTAGTCGATATTTTGTTTTTCGCTCGGTACGAAGAACGCGGTTTCTGACAGGTTCATCTCAGCGGCAATAGATTGCATCGCTTCTTCGGGCAACCATTTATCAAGCGGGCAGACCGCTGCTGGGTTTCCTGAAAAAGGTTGATCGGTGAACGCATCGATCTGAAAAGCGGGGATTTTCATGAGGCTCCGTCCGAATATCGACCGACTACAGGTTATTGCCGCCGGTCCAAGGGTGCTTTTCTAGCTCTGACTCAATCAAATCAGAACCGAGACCTGGTCGGTTGTGTACTTGAAGTTTTCCGTTAATGATCTCGAACGGATGGGTCATCAAGTCGTCGCGCCAAGGTGCGTCGTCGTTAATGAATTCCAACGTCATGAAGTTTGGGATAACGGCGCATATGTTGGCCGAAACCAGTGTATTCATCGGAGAATGGCAGTTGTGTGGCGCAATAGCGGTGTCGTACAGATGTGCCAGATCACAAATTTTCTTACCCATTGTGATGCCGTTCCAGGCGAAGTCGGGCATGATTACGTCCTGAGCATGTGATTCGAAGAACGGTCGGTATTCTTCGGGCCCCATCAGGCTTTCGCCGTGGCAAATAGTAGTCGTGGTCGACTCACGAACTGTGCGTAGCGACCCTGGGTCCCACGTTTCAGTCTCAAGCCACATCATGTCGAACGGTTCAAGTGCTCTTGCAAGCTTGATGGCACCGCCCAATCGGAAACTAAGAGCCGTATCGATAGCTATTCCAATTTCCGGGCCAAGTGCTTCTCGGAATGTTCCGATCACACTTACCGCATTTTCAAGTTGCTGATACGTGATCTGACCACTATTTCCGACGCCGTTTTTCTTGCTAGGAATATCTGGTAGATCGTCGAGGGCAAGAATGTTGGTTTTTATACCTGTAAATCCTTGATCGAGCACTTCCTGACTGAGTTCTCGTACGTCATCTAGTGTCGAAAGCTTCGGTACCCCGAGTTTTTCGGAGTAGCGTCCACGATCAGATCCGCAGTGTGACCAGTAGAGTTCGAGCTCATCACGCATCTTGCCGCCGAGTAGTTGCCAAACTGGCGCATCGAGTGCTTTGCCTCGAATATCCCACAGGGCTGAATCGATGCCCGACATCGCTTTGTAGGCGATGCCGCCTCGTTGGCGGACCATAAACGAAGCGTTGTCCCACCATGCCGCCTCTGACGCCATCGGGTCTTTTCCGATCATGTTTTCGCCAAGCTGGTTCACCGTTGCTGCCACCGAGTAGGCAGCTTGCCACTCGGTGCAATCTCCCCAGCCGACAATTCCGGAGTCAGTTTCGATTTTCACGAACGTCCAGGGTCTGAATACGCCATCGACGATAAATGTTTTGACCTTGGTGATTTTCACTTGATGTTCCTTAGATCTTGGTTCGCATCATTGTTCTCTGGCTCGTCGACGGCGCCACCTGATGGAGCATCGGTGTATTCGTATCGACGTACGCCGGGAACCACAACCCAGATAACCGCCACAACTGCTATCCCAACGAAACCGCCCAAAACCATCGTCGCACCTGCACCGATTGCCGCTGATACGAACGCCACTTCCATCTGACCGATATTGTTCGCACTCATCGCCGCAAACGAATGGGCGCTCGATGCTCTTCCTATCAACCGGTCGGGTGTAGTTAGCTGCACGATTGCTTGTCGCATGGTCATGCCGACCGAGTCGGTAGCCCCGAGTAGGGCAACAATTACGAGCCCAATCCAGAAGATTGGTGTCAGCCCAAAAGCGATGAGACCGACTGCATAAACCATGGTTGCACCGAGAACGATTCGACCTTTGTGGCGAATTTTCTCAGTGAAGAACACCAGCATTGAGCCACCCACGCCTCCGAAGGCGTTGGCTGAGCCTAATAGGGCAGTGCCTTCTGCACCCATCCCATAAAGTCCGCTGGCGAATAACGGGAACAGCATTCTGTAGAAGCTGACTACCGTTACCCCGATATCGAGCAGGTAGAGACCCGGTAAGATCGGGTGTCTCTTCACGAACGTAGCACCCTCTACGATTGCCGCTACTTTGCTTTGCGAGACCGTGTCAGGATCGGGAGCACCACTGGCTTTGATCATGGCGGGAGCAAGCATGCTAATGCCAGCAAAAATTGTTCCAACGAAGAAGGTGGTACCTACTCCGAACTGAGTAAACAAGATCCCAAATAGAAGCGGTGCTGCGATTTGTCCTACTTGGAACGACGCCGTTTGGAAAGTTACGCCGTTGGTCGTGTGTGATCGAGGAATCACTCTCGGAAGCATGGCTGGTCGAGCAGAATTCCCGAGCATGTTTACGATTCCCGTTACGCCAGTGACGGCGAAAATCATCCAGGGAGCGAGAACGTCGTTCCATGCAGCTAGTGTTAGCAGAAGCATCGATAGGAACGAAACGCTCTGAGTGAAAACCATCAGCTTCTTGCGGTTGATGGTATCCGCCAGCAGTCCGCCATAGACAACTACTGGCATCTGAAGGAACTGGACAGCGCCAAGCAGACCTAGCTGTAGTTCCGATCCTGTTTCGTCATATAACCACTGTGTGCTGGTGAACAGCCGCAACTGCATTGCCACGAGCATTCCCATGCCGGAAAGCCAAAGCAGCGTGTAGTCGCGGAATGCTAGTGATGACCACGGTCGTAGTTGCTTTCCGTGGGGTCTTGTCTCTCGAGGCAATGGTTCAGAAGACGGAGATTCAGGTTCGTTCGATTTCAAGTTAGGTTTCTATTAGCCGGGTAGTGATTTGCGGCATTTTAGCACCGCCCCAGCCGCCAAACGAGAGCAAATAACTGGTCGACTAAGTGGCGTTCGCTGCGATTAGCTCACGAACTTTTTGTGAAAGGCGTGAACCAGAGATCGCCCCGATGATGATGTCGTGAACGCGGCCGTCTTTTCCGATCAAGAACGTTGAAGGCATGCTTTGCACCCTCCAGTCGGTGATTACGCTCCGATTAGACGTATTGCCGGTCACATAGGTAATGCCAACTTCATCAACAAGGGCTTGACCAGTTTTGTAGGTTCCGAGCCCGACGTATGGTCCAACGTCGACTCCAATAAACAAGACTTTATCCCCATATTCCCGCCATGTTTCTTCGAGCGCCGGCATTTCGGCTCGGCAGGGAGGGCAGTTGCCCGCCCAGAAATTCAGAAGTATTGGGCGATCTTCGTTTGCAATCAGTTCGTTGAAAGATATGGAATCTCCCCCGACCTCATTGGCCCCCGTATACAAGTTGAGAACGAAATCACCGTCGCCAGAACCTTCCCCGGTTGAACAGGCCGTGAGAATGATCGATAGGGAAGCCAAAGTCAGAAGTAGAACAAGGCGATTGATTCTTGAGAGTTGCATGTAGTTCCTGATGAGTAACTAAAGAGATTCGATTCCGAGATGTCCGTGCGCGCACATTTGTCAATTCGATGCACTCTTACGCCATTCGGCGCGGTTCGACCATTGATTGTGATGGTAAATTGGCTCGACAGTCGCCACGTGAGTTTTAATGTGGCGATGATTTTGTGTTCCAAATAGTTCGTGGAGATATCAAATGGGTGAATTCGACGGAAAATCCGTAATCGTCACAGGTGGTGCGTTGGGCATTGGTGGGGCGGCTTCTGAAGCATTCGCCAAAGAGGGTGCTCGTGTAACGATCCTCGATTGGAATACGCAGGCTGGTGACGAAATCGTTAGTCGAATTACCTCTCGGGGAGGAACTGCGCAGTTTGTTCATGGCGACGCGGGTACCTCGGAAGGGTGCCGATCGACCGTCGATGCAGCGGTCGAGGCATACGGTGGAGTGAACGTACTGTTCAACAACGTCGGTATCCAGCCTCCTGATTCATATGTCGATGCCGTCGAGCTTCCTGAAGAAACTTGGGACAAGATCATCGCGGTCAACTTGAAAAGTCGATTCCTGATGGCTAAGTACTCGATTCCTCACATGCGTAAAGCGGGTGGGGGAGTGATTATTTCTTCAGCCAGTGTTCAGGGACTCCAATCAATGGGCGGAGTGTCTGCCTATGCTGCGTCGAAGGGTGGCGACTTATCACTTATGCGGCAGATGGCGTTGGATTTCGCTCCCGACAACATTCGGGTTGTATGCGTGAACCCTGGAGCTATCGATACACCGATGGTTCGGAACGCTATTGCTGGAACTGGCGGTGATCTCGAGGATGAACTGATTTCAACTGGTCAGGCGCATCCAATTGGCAGAATCGGACAAGCAGTTGACATCGCGAACATGGTCTTATTTCTTGCAAGCGACAAAGCATCGTTCGTCACCGGATCGTACTTCAACGTCGATGGTGGACTTATGGCGATGGGTGCGTGGGCATCGACTGTCGGTTCAGCAGGTTCAGAGTAGGCAGAGGTTTATTTGCCGCGGTAGTTTTGCCGTTTAGGACGTTTGGGCTTTTTAGGCGGCAGCGACCCTGCAAACTCACTGGCTTCATCGAGCCAGTTGAGAAGATCTTCATCTTCAGCGATGCGTTCGTTGTTCAACAGCACGTATTCCTTCATCGCTTTGTTGTTGCCTAGTGGATCGAACGGATCGGCATCACCAGACACGATTAGTTCAGTGGTTCGTTCGGTGCCGACTCGAACCATAATTCCGTCGCCCCATGCACCAGCGAACATTAGATCGTTAGATTCCAAGAACCAAGCAATAGTTCCAAACATGCTCTTGCTTCGAACAGGAGCCATCGAGAGAAGCCCCGATACGCGTTCGATTAGTGCTTCGTCCTTTTTTGCCCATTCAGCCATTTGATGTTGTTCTTAGCAAGCTTTGTGTTCGAAAGCTTTTGTATTTCGATTGTATGAAACGTGTCGTATTGGTAAATCTACCTTAGCTTGCGATCTAAACGAATCGGCGATGTCGCACCGAATGAACGCTAAATGTACGAGATCGAATTGTCGGGGTTGACCCGGTCGCCGCGATGCCATGATTTGGAATACGGTCGGTTTGTAAATTCTGACTCCACGACGTCAATACCGAGTCCTGGACCTTCCGGAATCGGGTAGTAACCGTCAACAGGTTCGACAATGTTGGTCACTGATGAGATTTCGAACGGCTTTAACGCCCTCGATTCTTGAACTAGGAAGTTCGAAGTGGCCGCATCGAAGTGGAGATTAGCGACACTAGCCAATGGTCCCATTGGGTTGTGAGGCGCTACAACTAAATCGTGTGCCTCTGCCATGAACGCTATTTTTCGCATTTCGGTTAGACCACCAACGATGCAGACCTCGGGCTGAAGAATGTCGACCCCGCCTTCTCTGATCAGATCCCACATCTCGAACTTGGTGTACAGGCACTCTCCCGTTGCGACAGCGCATGGCATTTTTTCGCGCAATTTGCCCATTTCGTAGCGGTTTTCCATCCTAATTGGCTCTTCCATGAACCACGGATTGAACTCCATCAGGGCGTCAGTGAGTTCGAGAATTCGTATCGGTTCGTAGATCGCCGCATGAGCGTCAAATCCAACGTCGATGTCGTCACCGACTGCTTGACGTACCGCCTTGAACCTCGCGTTCGAATCGATCATCACGTCATTCCACCGCATATCTCGCCAATTTGGAGATAGTGGACTCGCTTTTAACGCTGTGTAGCCCTTGTCGACGAACTTGCGTGCGTCTTCGGCCAGATCTTCAGGCGTGTCGCCGTGGATATCCCAATAGGCTCGTATTTTGTCTCGAACTTTGCCGCCCATCAGTTCATAAACGGGTTTATCGAGTGCCTTTCCAGTGATGTCCCAAAGTGAGACGTCGATCGCCGAAAGTGCAGCTAATCCGGAAGATCCGATAGGGAATCGAGCTCCCTGATAACAAAGTGCCCAGTTGCGTTCGATCTCCGTCGGGTCTTGCCCAACAAGCTGCTCGGCGAAGTATTCGACCCATACTGTCGATGCCATGTCAGGACCAACGTGGTAGACCTCGCCCACGCCATGGATTCCGGCGTCGGTATGTGTTCTGACGTAGATGAGATTTCCGGCTACTGGATCGGATCCTATGAGTGTTTCTATTTTTGTGATTTTCATGTCGGCCGTCTTTTAGAAATTACGAGTTGAAGTTGGAATTAGTGGCGATTTAGAGGAATCCGGGTGATCCGTCGCTGTAGGTTGCGAATCCTCGATCCCAATGGGCAGGAGGATTCGCAGCGATGGCATCGTGATTCAGAGTCATTCCAAGCCCAGGCTGTGTCGGGAGCTCGAAATATCCATCAACCGGGATCCACGATTCGTTTATGAACTCGGATTTCTTCTTTTTGTGATCGCCGTGCCACTCGAGAATCGCAAAGTTGTTTATGGAAGCGGCGTGATGAACACCAGCCGCAGTTGAGATCAATCCCAACGGGTTGTGCGGGGCGACGGTGACATAGTGTGCTTCAGCTACGGCGGCGATCTTCTTAGCTTCGAGAAGACCTCCACAGCAGAGCAAATCAGGTTGGATGATGTCGACGGCGTCGGCGTTTAGCAGTTCTGTGTATCGGTGAAGACCGTACATATTTTCGCCAGTTGCGAGTGCGACTCTGAACTCACGGCGTAGTTCTGCGCTCGATTCGATGAACTCAGCCCGGGCCGGTTCTTCAATGAACATGAGCCTATATGGCGTGATGACTCTCGCAAGCTCTAGTGACAGAGCTGTTTCGCGAATGGCAACGTGTACATCGACCGCTAGATCGGGATTGTCGCCAATCGCATCTCGAATAGCCGACATTCGCTGATCGGCTTCGCGTAGCGCCTGTCGCCACGGAATTTCACGCCAATTCGAAGGAAGTGGGCTGGTTTTGAACGCTGAGTAGCCTTCGTCCATTAGTCGTACTGCATGTTCGCCGACTTCCTTCGGCGAATCTCCGTAAATCCCGTGGTAAACCCGAACGCGATCTCGAGTCTTACCGCCTAGCAAGCTGTAAACGGGAAGCCCGGCAGCTTTACCTGCAATATCCCAAAGTGCGAGATCGATACCTGAAATGGCAGACCACGCAACTTGACCAAGAGGGAAACGCAACGTGTTTTTCGCCCGGCGAATTAGCCATTCGATTCGTCCGGGGTCCTGACCTTTGAACCACGATTTCATCTCTTCGATCATCGCTATCACGCTTCGGTCAGGACCAATCGAGTATGCCTCACCGACTCCTGTGATCCCTTCATCAGTCTCGATTTCGAGAAAGATGTTGTTTCGTTGACCGTCGTTCGCGTGGAACGTCTTGATATCGGTAATTTTCATCTTGAACCTACAGTTGTTGGTTGAGCTTCATCACAATGCGCAAAGCAATGACGCACAGTTATCGCTGCAGTATTTTGGCAGGTTGGCGATATTGGTCAACTTTTATTCACATTCATTCGATAAAATGCCGGCACGGAGTTCAGCTATGCCAAATCGTTCTTTCAGGGGAGTGGTGCGGGGTATTCGAGTACTAATCGCAGTGCTGATAACTCTGGCTGGCCTTATTGGGATATTGCTGCCCGCGCTCGAAGAATCTGCTCAGGCACAGTCAGCCGAGTCGGGGAATCAACAGCCAAAGGTTCTTCTGGTTCGACTAGACGGTGCGATAGATGGTGTTTCTTCACAATTTATCGAACGGGGTCTCGACAGAGCTGAAGAAAAAGATTTCCAGCTTGTCGTGTTGATGTTGAACACCCCTGGTGGGCTGCTGGACGCCACCAGAGACATCATTGAGTCGATTCTAGTGTCAGAGATACCCATAGCTGTCTATGTAGCTCCTGACGGCGCACAGGCGGCAAGCGCTGGAACGTTCGTTGGCGCTGCGGCACACATTTTGGCGATGGCGCCGACCACAAACATAGGCGCTGCATCGGTTGTTGGGGTCGATGGCGGTGATTTGCCAGACACATTGAGTCGAAAGGCATCCCAAGACGCAGCCGCGTTTATTCGAAGCATCGCTGAAACGCGAGGTCGAAACGTGTCAGCACTCGAAGAGACGGTATTGTCGGCCAAAGCGTATTCGGCGTCAGAAGCGGTCGAGTTGGGAATTGCCGATTTGATCGCAGTTGACTACGACTCGCTTTTAGAACAGTTGGATGGTTATCCCGTTGATATCAACGGGGAAACTGTGGAATTGGCTATTAGTGGTGCGGTTACATCACAGATCGATTTGAGTTTGCTAGAGCGTGTGCTGACGTTCATCTCAAATCCTAATATTGCTTTCCTTCTCGTATCACTTGGCGGGCTTGGCGTGATCGTGGAGCTTTGGAATCCGGGACTTTGGGTGCCAGGGACGTTAGGCGTTTTGTTCTTGGTTCTTGGGTGGGCTGGAGTTGGGCAGCTGCCGTTCTCTTGGGCAGGAGTGGCGTTAATCCTCTTGTCGATGTTGCTGTTCTATCTCGAAACGACCGCTCCTGGAATTGGTTACTTCGGCGTTGCTGGCACGGTGACTCTAATTCTGGGCGGAGTATTCCTGGTCGGTTTCTTCGGTAATCCGACCTTTACTGGGACTGATCCAGTCGTGAATCGATGGTTGCTTTCGATCGTTGGGGTTTCATTTGGGTCGTTAGTGTTGTGGTTTGCTTGGGAGCTTCGTAAAAGTACTAGGATATTGCTGTACGAAAGTCCAACTGCGGCAGCGAATATAGTCGGGGTTTCGGGCGTTGTGTCAGCTGATTTATCTCCTTCAGGTCAGGTTCTGGTAAATGGCGAGATCTGGTCTGGCGAGTATGGCGGAGACGGTGACAAAAACATCTCTGCGGGTACAGAAGTAGAAGTGGTTTCGGTCGATGGTATTCATCTGAAAGTGAGACCATTGCGAACCGAAACAGGTACGGATAACGTATCGAGTAAAGATTGAAACAAATTTGGTTCGGGGATTCCCGTTCCATTAGGAGGTACTAATGGCGTTTATCAACTTCGTTCGAGATTACGAGCGTGTTGCCCGTTTTCGACTGGGTAAGTTCGAAGGGATGATGGGGCCGGGAATCGTAATATCGCTCCCGATCATCCACCAGATCCAGAAGATCGACACACGTATAACTGTTCTTGATATCCCGCGTCAAACGAACATCACCAAGGACAATGCGCCGATCGAGATCGATTTTTTGGTGTATCTCCGGGTCAACATCAATGACGCCCAGAAGGCTGTTCTTGAGGTTGAAGATTACACAACTGCTGTAGTTGGACTTGCCACGACTACCCTTCGGGCGGTCATCGGTGAAATGAACCTTGACGACGTCTTCTCCCAGCGAGACAAGATCAATGAGGTTCTTCGAACACGATTGGATTCCGAAACAGAGCGCTGGGGTATCAAAGTTACGAACGTAGAAATTCGTGAGATCGATCCTCCAAGAGACATTCAAGAGGCGATGAACCGCCAAATGACTGCTGAACGCATTCGCCGTGCGGTTGTTCTCGAGGCCGATGGTACTAAGCAAGCAGCGATTACAGTTGCTGAAGGTGAGAAGCAATCATCGATCCTAAAGGCAGAAGGTGACAGGCAGGCTGAGATTCTTGCGGCTGAAGGTGATCAGCAAGCGACTGTGCTTAGAGCTGGCGGTTATGCCGAAGCCCTCGCGGCGATTCACAAGGTCGCTTCGGGCGTAGATGCAAACACCATGACGCTTCAGTACGTCGATGCCTTGAAGACGCTAGGCGAAGGCGAATCAACAAAATTCGTTCTACCGTTGGAACTAACAAAAATGCTAGGTGGACTTGGTAGTTTCACGTCGCAAGACGACTAAAAAAAACGAATCAAAACGGGATCGAATTTCGGGTCGGAAAACGGATAAATAACGGACCTTGAATTTGCTCCAAATAGCCGGGCTCAGAGTTTTCTGTACCCGGCTATTTTTTTGTCTGAAATCAATCGGAATCGACAACCTGTGCGGAAGTTTGGGAAAAATATCGATCGTCACTTGGTTGAGTTCAAATATCCATTTCTTACATTCGGATTACATGCTAAACAGAACGGTAAACAATCCGTTTAATTGTACCGAACTGCGCCGCACATTGACCAGCGCAAGTTGTCGTCAATCTGCACAAAAAACAATCCAAACGAGGATCGTGAAAGCGGCGCATATTTTGGCACTGAAAACTTTGCGCTGATTGACTTTGAAATACGGTAGTTCGGTGAGTGATTGGCCGAAGCATTGACTGACCCCTCGCGCAATGACCATCGAGTGCCCCTGGGGTAAATCGTACGGTCAGCAGTTGGGCAGAAAGGTTTCACTTCGGCTGCGAATACTTGTGTCGAGTGACCTACAGCGAATCAGCTCGTACAAGCGACGATCCGATGCCGATAATGATTTACGCCGCTAATTCACTCGTTGAGTACTGCCGTGGCGATGCAGGCCCTCCCAAAACAGTGTTGTAGCCGCAGATGGATCGCCAGACACGCCGCACAGAACACCGAACGCTCCTTTATGAGTGACAACGACAGCCCATCCGTCACAGCAGTCAATCTCAACACGACACTACAACAGGTAACAAGAACAACTGCAGTGCAATGCGCTTCAAAAATGCTTGCGTTGCGGCGGTATGGCGGCGTAATATACGGCGTAGTGATCGTCAGTACGGCGTGTTTATTGGAGTAACGCTGCTGGTGAAATAAATGGGGTTGGTCGTAAGCGGTGTTTGTGAGCTCTGTAATGACGCGAATGTCATCTATCTCGGCTCAAGCGCCTCTGTGGTCAAGCCTGCGTGTCCAATGTTGTAGTGAGGCTTATTTGTATGGCAAAACTAGGTGATTACGAGTTTCCTGAAATCGGACTCGTCGAAAGCATCGAGCTTGGTCAAAAAATCGCTCGTGAATTCGCAGGCGAAGTATCTCGGCAAGGATTAGCTCGGTCGCTGGGAATGTCGGAGCGCGGCGGGGCGTTCTCCGCTCGTCTGGGTGCTCTGCGCATGTGGGGTGTAGCAGGTGGTCGGAGCCGGGTTCGAGTAACGAGGGATGGTTTACGCGCTGTAACGCCGCTCTCGGTCAAAGAGAGCGAAGATGCACGGATTAAACTCGCACGCAACGTCGCACTGTTTACTGAAATGTCGACACGTCTAGGTGACCAACCGTACGCCGCTGATCGATTCGCCGTTTTATTGGAAGAGCTTTCTGGTGCTGATCGAACCGAGGTCGCACGACGATTGGCATTGATCGATCGTATATTTAGTGAAGCTCGACCGTATCTGCCTAAAGATCAGTCAGTTCCAGTCGCCGAATCGGAGAATCCAGTCGGCAGTGCGTCACCATATGCGGCATCAGTTCAAGCGGAAACGGGTAGCACTGATCCTGTTTTCACCAGCAGCGCAACAAGTAGTGCGCCAATTGCGAGTGAACCCACACGGGACATCTTGCTTGGAGACCGAATAGAACTTGGTTTACCGGATGGCAAACTATCGCTTCCTGAAACCCTCGCTAATTTAGATGCAGCGTTGACGGTTCTGTGGGCGAGAAGGCAGTTGGTAGCTGCTATTGATGCGGCTGAAGGGCGAGCCACGCCTACGCCGCCTAGAGATTTCTCTGGTTCGGCACAACGGCGTAAATAGGAACCTGCGGGATCACACAGATCAGCGGCTCTACGGCTTCAACAGCACTTTTTGAACACCCTGACCCGGTCCGGCCGCAGCTTCGTAGGCTTCTTGGGCTTCATCGAGCGGAATTACGTGCGAAACGATTGGCGTGAGATCTAATCGCTTGATCTGCATCGCTGTGACGATCTTCTTCGCATCTTCGTTCGTTGGCCAAGAGGCGGCCGACAACGTAACGCCTTCCGGCAGCACCACGCTGGGTTCCGACGATCTGGTATGACCGTAGGGTTCAGAGAAAATTATGAAACCACCCGGTCGAACCAAACTCACAGCCGTTTCGAATTCCGGTGCTTCTCGAACGGATCCGATTATCACAACGTCCATTTGTTTGATCGGTAGTGCATCGCTGCCGCTTAGCGCCTGATTTGCGAATCCTGAAGCTAGCGTTCGTCGCGCCGTGTGATCTTCGATGGCGATCAGCTGTTTCGAATTGCCAGCGTTTTTTAATGCGATCAACGCAGTCAATCCAATTGGATCACATCCAACGACTGCGTATGAACCTTCGGGTGATTCGCTCATAGCGGCTGCGGCAACATTTACACCCAGTCCAGCAGTTCCACCCGCGAGCACGGCACGTTCTTCGCCTGATGCGGCAATTTTTGTGAGAGTAGCGTCGGCGTTGGGGACTCGAACATATTCAGCGTGTCCTCCCGGAAGAGACGACGAGCCAAACAACTGACTAGTGCCGTTCGAAGTGAGATGGCGAACTGTATTCGATACTAGATCGTCTAGGTCAATCCTCGAAACATCTGAACCTATCTCGACTACTATTCCGGCGAATTCGCCGCCAGGCACTACGGCTTCTTCACCAGCACTGAAAAAGTGTTCGATATCCCAAGGGCCTATTGCCGCAGTTGTTACTAATACGATCGCATCAGTGGTCTCAATTAGAGCCGGTCGGGGGATTTCGATAATTTCGACTCGACCGTAGCAGGGGAATGAAAGGGCTTGCATTGAGGCCTACAGGTGTTCTTTGAGCTGACGGGCCGTTTTCTCGGTCATTCCGGGTGAGGCTGCGATCTGCTCTTCCGATGCTTCCCGTATTCCCTTTACTGATCCGAAAGCTCGGATCAGCATTTTACGTCGTTTGGGCCCGATGCCGGGGACGCTGTCTAGAGCGGATTTTACTGACGACTTACCTCGAAGGTTGCGATGAAATGTAATTGCGAACCTGTGGGCTTCGTCTCGAGCTCGTTGCAGTAAAAACAGACCCTGAGAATTTCTGGGCATGATTACGGGTTCTGCTGCATCGGGCAGGAAAATCTCTTCTTCACGTTTTGCGATTGAAGCCAACTGGATATCTTGCAGTCCGAGAAACAACATCGCTTCTACAGCGGAAGAAAGTTGTCCTTTTCCGCCGTCGATTAAGACGAGATCGGGTGAGGCAGCAAAACTGGCGTTCTCTTCTCCGCCTTCTCTTGCGTTCTTAAGGCGTTTGAATCGACGAGTTAAGACTTCTTTCATCGACGCAAAATCATCGTTGCGATCGTGCGATTTGATCTTGAAACGGCGATAGTCGGACGAAAGCGGTTTTCCTTCTTGGAACACACTCATGCTGGCAACCGTGTTGGTTCCCTGAATGTGGGATATGTCGTAGCAC
Source organism: Chloroflexota bacterium (assembly GCA_018649665.1). Taxonomy (GTDB): domain Bacteria; phylum Chloroflexota; class Dehalococcoidia; order Lucifugimonadales; family Lucifugimonadaceae; genus Lucifugimonas. The sequence goes on from JABIHL010000151.1 coordinate 54,122, forward strand.
TCGATTCTGTTGGGTAGGGTGGGCAAGTTAAGCTGTTCTTGAAGTTCGGACATCGCCGATTCCATGCGAGTGGAATCTGATATCCACTTCAACTTCAATTGTTCAAGGCCTTGCTCTGCATTTTCACTCACCATCTTGAGCAGCCGGCGTTTGGGACCGCGCTGTGGAATCGTTATTTCTACAGGTCCGTCTCTGCGTGATTCCAGCCACTGGTTAATAGTTTCAATTCGATTTATCGTTTCTGGGATGAGGATTCGCCTTGGCACGTGTGACGCCGACGTATAGAACTGTTCGATGAACCTTGCAAGGATTTCATTGCCAGTTTCATCGCGAGTTCCGCTCATAGTGAAGTGATCACGGCCGATCAAATTCCCTTGGCGGACGAAGAATATTTCGACCCATGCTTCTTCTCCGCCATAGGCTGCGCCGATCACATCGAGATTTTCTCGACCGAGCCCGACAACTTTTTGCCCTTCGTACACACGTTCGATTGCTTTGAGACGATCCCGAAGTGCTCCAGCTCGTTCAAATTCAAGTTGATCCGAAGCTTCGAGCATCGCTGTTTCTAGTTCGGTCACGACTTCTTTCGTGTTCCCTTCCAGAAACATCAGAACTTGATCTATCACCTTGGAGTAGTCGAGCTTTGAGGCATATCCAGTGCATGGAGCGACGCAGCGCTTGATGTGGAATTCAAGGCATGGACGGTCATCAGTGCCTGTTATCGCCTTCGTGCAAGAACGGTAGGGGAAGAGTCTCTTAAGCAGGTCGAGGGTTTTTCGCACGCTTCCAGCCGATGCAAAAGGGCCGAAATATCGAGCTCCATCGTTTGCAGTGCGCCTTGTTACGTAGACTCGGGGAAACTCTTCTGCGAGATCGACCTTGATGTACGGGTAGGTCTTATCGTCTTTGAGTCGGACGTTGAAGCGAGGTTTGTGCTTCTTGATTAGCGAGTTTTCGAGCAGAAGTGCTTCTTGCTCAGACTCGGTAACAATGAACTCGAAATCGGCAATTCTAGATACAAGCTCAGTAGTCTTCGCATCTAGGTTATTTTTTGATCCGAAATAAGAGCGGAGCCGGTTGCGCAGTGACGCCGACTTGCCGACGTAGAGAACTTTTCCTTCGGAGTCGCGATGAATGTACACCCCCGGTTTCAGGGGGACTGCTGCGAGTCGAGTCGAAAATGTTCGTGGTTCTGCTGGCAATATAAAAACACGCTGTTCCGTTCTCGACCTGTTCAGTCGAGGACGGCTGTCTCGAATAACTCATTATTTAGTTCAGAAAATCGGGTTTGTTTTTCTTATTCAAGAAGAGCGAACCCAGCGATTTTGAACTAGAGAGTGATGGTGAGAACCACGAGTACGAGTACTATTGCACCCGAAAGCGCACCCATTTTCTTGAGTTCAGCTGAGAGCGATCGTGTGTAGATCTCGGATCGCACACTGGCGCGCTGTGACGTCCGTTGGACTCGTGCTCGAACTCGCGGGGCACTCGCGGACGACGATGATTCGACAATGGCTGGCTCGTCGTCGCCTGCGTCTTCAGGTTGTTCCGACTGTACAAATACATTCGGCTTCGTGGTTCGACGGTTTTTTCGGGTATTTTTTGGCATTTAACTAGTACAGAGAACTTAGATAGCTTATTCGGATGTGAGTTCAGATTGAGCGAAAGTAGATTCCGCCCATTTCAAACCCTTTTCGGACATCACTTTTGCGGCGTCGACAGTGACCTGAGTAGCGTACTCAAGCGAGACGTCGGAAGTGTTCCACATGAAATGATACAAGAACGGATCGATAGGGCTCGAATCAAATGCACGCTCGAAGTAGCGATGTTGGG
>JABIHL010000152.1 GCA_018649665.1 Chloroflexota bacterium
GTGAGTTCGGTTTGATGAAGAGTTCGTCGTTTTTAGTGAATACTTCTCGGGGACCGATTGTTGATGAATCGGCTTTGATTTCAGCTTTGACTAACGATGAGATTGCCGGGGCTGCTTTGGATGTTTATGACGTTGAGCCGGTGCCGGTGGATCATCCATTGTTGAAGTTGGATAACGTGTTGTTGGCTCCACATCTTGGGTATTCGACTACGAGCACGATTCAGGTGTTCATGGAGCAGTCGCTGGAGAATGTGCGGGGTTGGCTGGTAGGGCGTGGTGGATAGCGGTGGTGTTAGCCGGGGGTTAGGCGGAACGAACTTAGGTGTTGGGCGTCGAGTTCGGTGGCGTCGAGGCGAATCATTAGCGGGACCATGTGGTCGAGTGCAACTGATTGGGCGAGAGTGCCGCATTCGACTGGTTTGAAGCCGATTCCCTTAATCAGTTCTTCGACTGCTTCCATCGCTTCTTCATCGTCTCCGGCGTAATGGACTTCGCGGGGTTCTCCGGTGGAGTCGACCGGATTTTCGAATGTGGCTGCAAAGTTGGTTTTGAACGCCGCTACTACACGGGCTCCTTCGCCAATGATCGATGCTGTGACTTGTGCGCCTGAGTCGCCGTTGTTTGGCTGAGCGGCGAACGGGTTTGTGATGTCGATTACGATCTTGTTGCGAAGGGAGTCGGCGAACTTGCGAGCGGTGGCTGCAACTTCTTTGTAGGGCAGGGTGATGATTACGATCTCACCAGCGTCGATGGCGGCTTGGTAGCCGTAGATTCGAGATTCTTCTCCGACGATTTCATGGAATTCTTTTTTCGTTTCGGGTCGGCGCGATCCGAAGGCGACGAAGTGTCCGGCGGCGAGGAACGACTTGCCGAGGGCGAGCGCCATGCTGCCGGTTCCGAGTATTCCGATTCGGGGTTTTCTAGTTGTGAAGGGGGTGATGTTGGTCATGGGGTGTGGTGTGATGTTCAGGGTGAAGAGATACTTCGTACTCTATCGATATCCTGAATCGAGTTCAGGATGACGGAGGTGAGATTGTTGGCTGAGTCGTGTATTGAATTGCGTAGAACGCTGATTGCCACCCGTTCGACGTTGCTCAGGGCGGGCGTCGTCAGACTCCCCGCAATGAGAAGGTACGATTTTCCAGCAAGTTCGTTGTGGGATGTTAAGGATTTTGTTTGGAGATGTATACCTTTTGTGCGGTTGCTGGGGTAGGCTTCGTGTTCGCAGCATCTGACTGCATCCACATGATTTTGAAAGTGTCCTTCGGGATAGTGAGATTGAACGTAAATGACTGATTATCTTCCACTGCCAGGTACTCCCATTGATGAGCTTGATACTCCGTGCATCGTCGTAGATCTCGACGTTGCGGAGTCGAATATCGCTAAGTTACAGGCTGCAGCTAATGAGATGGGAGTCGATGTTCGGCCTCACTCGAAGACGAACAAGAGTCCTTACTGGGCTCGTAAACAGATCGATGCCGGAGCTATTGGCGTTTGCTGTGCGAAGGTCGGTGAGGCCGAGGTGATGGTTGAGGCTGGTGTGACTGATGTGATGATTCCGAACCAGGTGATTGGCAAGCGGAAGGTTGCTCGATTGGTTGCTCTGGCTCATTCGGCAAACATCGTCGTTGCTGTGGAAAGCGCTGGCAATGTTGACGATCTTTCTACCGCTTCTTCGGCTGCCGGTGCTGAGCTCGGTGTGATTGTGGAAATCAACGTAGGCATGGATCGCTGTGGAGTCGATGGTGATGGAGCTGTTGAACTTGCAAAGCAGATCGATGCTGCGCCGGGTCTTCGTTTCGACGGGTTGATGGGTTACGAGGGTCATGTTGTTGCCGAGCGAGACTACGAGACTCGCAAGATCAAAGCCGAGCAGGCGATGGCGATTCTTACGGGTGCTGCTGATCAGATTCGTGACGCGGGCATTGATGTGAAGCTTGTTTCGGCTGCTGGTACGGGGACGTACAACATCACGGGGCGAGTTGACGGTGTTACTGAGCTTCAGTGTGGTTCGTACATTTTCATGGACGGTGACTATCTCGAAGTATTCAATGATTTCGAGCCAGCACTGTCGGTACTAGCGACTGTGATTTCACGACAGAAGAAAGAAGTGGCAATCGTCGATATGGGCCTGAAGTCGATCTCAATGGATCGTGGTTTGGCGGAGGTTATTTCTCCTGCATCGGCTTCGATCAAGAGCCATTCGGAGGAGCACACGGCTGTGAATTTGCCAGATGCTGCTTCACAGGCTTTGAAGGTTGGCGATAAGGTGCGGTCACGTCCGACTCATGGTGATACGACGATCAACTTGCACGAGTATTACTTTGGCATTCGCGACGGCAAGCTTGAGCAGGCTATCCCGATTCCAGGCCGCGGCAAGTTCAGGTAAAGGGCGTTAGTCCCGCTCGTCATCGGATGACTCGGCTCCGCGTCGCAGTCTCCTACCCTAGCCCTTCCGTCTGGAAGGGAACTGGTTGTTGGCTGGTGTGTCGTCGTTCGACTGGATCAGGGTGACGGGGTTGGGCGTTGTATTGCGATAACGGTTGAGTTCGGATTGCGATTGCAGCTGAGTAGGGAATAGTTATGTACGAGTTGGATGGCAAGGTTGCGATTGTTACCGGTGCTGGCGGGAAGGCCGGGATTGGTCGTGGGATTGCGACTCGGTTGGCGGCTGAGGGTGCCACGATTGCGGTTTGCGATTTGAACGATAGCGGGACTCCCGATTGGGGTGGTTTGTCGGCAGTTGTCGATGAGATCAACGCGGGTGGCGGCAAGGCAATTGGTCTTACAGGGAGCGTTTCTGATTCCGACGATGTGGCTTCGATTGTTGAGGGCGCTATTTCGGAGTTTGGTCGGGTCGACATTCTTGTGAACAATGCTGGCGCACCGGCGGGTCCGGATCGGGTGAACGTCGTCGATCTTCCTGAAGAGGTTTGGGATCAGGTGCTGGGCGTGAACCTGAAGGGCACGTTCTTGATGTCGCAGGCGATTTCTCGGCACATGATTCAGCGTGGTGGGGGCGGCAAGATAATCAACATGTCGTCGGTTTCCGGCAAGGTCGGGAACGCTAAATTTGCGGCATATTGTTCTTCCAAATTCGGGGTGATCGGATTTACCCAGTCGCTTGCGAAAGAGATGGCTGAGTACAAGGTGAATGTGAACGCGATTTGCCCGAGCTTGGTCGAGACGGAACGGGTGTTCGGCATGGCGTCGGCGTTGAAGCCAGACTCGGATACTTCGACTGAGGAGTGGCGTGACGAGATGGTTGCGCAGACGAATGCAAATAACCCTATGGGCCGGATTGCGCAGGCTAAAGACGTGGCGGACGTTGCTGCATTTTTAGCGTCGTCACAGGCTGATTATTTGACGGGGTTGGCGATCAACGTTGCTGGCGGATCGCACATGGGGTAGCTAGGCTACTTTTTCTGAGAGGTCGATCGGTGTTGGCTGGCTTGAGGAATTGAGGCTTCGGGGAGATGGTGTGTGCGGCGGTTATGGAGACTTAATCTTAAGTAGCGTTGGTGATCGTCCACTGATTGCCACGTCGTTCCTCCTCGCAATGACAGCGTTGGTCACTCATGGCTGGATTGTCGTCCTTCGACTGGCTCAGGATGACACGCCTTTGACGGGGTTTGTCGCGGCTGGTTATTGGCTAGTAGAGGATGTGTTGGTCGGAGAGGTCTTTGCCGCCTGTTGAGCGGGTTAGGCCGCCGCCTAGGAATTCTTTTACTTCTAGTTCGGCGAAGGCGTTTACTACTTGGTAGAACGTTGGGAGGTCTTCCCAGCGCGCTGGATTCCAGCTGAGTTTTCCGTCGCCCACAAGATCTTCGTGAACTACTGCATTTGAGCCTTCGGCGGGTGTGATGACGGCGTACTGCGTATCGGCAGTTCCCCATTCGCCGGTTCGTGGCATGTACTTGTAGTGGAGTTGGCCGTCTACTTTGACGGGAGCAGCGGATTCAGCGTTTGATTTGGCTTTGAGGTTGCTTACTTCCATATCGAGGAAAGTGAATCCGAGCCATGAAGCTTGCGTTCCTGCTGAGTCGCCAACGACTCGGATGTCGGGAAGTTCGCAGTAGATTTTCGAGAATCCAAGCTCTTCACGACCAGTGATGATGGGGTCGGCGAGATTCTCCCAGAGGACGGTTAGGAACGGGCCTACTGCGGTGTCTTTTTCGCCTTTGAATCGAGCTGGAATTGTTACGCCCAAGACCGAGTAGCCGCGACCTGCGAGCCATTCGATTTCGGTCATGTTGGTTTCGCTTACCGTGACCACAGGGTCGCCGTATAGCTCGAAGCCGGGTGGCAATAGGTTTTCGAGTTGCTTGGCGTTGGATAGAAACGAGGCTTGAAGTGATACCGACTTCGGGCTGTTTATGCCATCGAATTTACGACCGTTGTGACCTCTACGAGGTCCGGTTGCTGGGCCAAAGTGTGTTGGCATTCGGTACATTTCGCCGGGTTGGAATGTGTATGACATATGTGTTTACCTTTTCGTGATTACTCCGGGCGTCGTCGAACGACTTGGTCGCGAGCTGCAGTCACCCACCCTCTAACTCCCTCCCTATCTGGGAGGGAGGACAGGGCAGGGTTTGCTCCGCTCGTCGTCGGACGACTCGGCTCTAGCTGCAGTTGCGTTAGGTTCCTTCGTCGTCGAACGACTCAGGCACGCATCGCAGTCTCGTCAGTCGCGCTCGTCATCAGATGACTCGGCTCCGCGTCGCAGTCTCCCCCTCTAAATCCCCCGGTACGGGGGAGGACCGTTTGCTCCGCGTCGTAGTCTAGCGGTTGTTTGGAGTTACAGACTAGCGGGATTGATTAGATTGCGGGTTTGAAGCTCCACATGGTTGCGTCGGAGACTGGTGTGTAGCCGATTTGTTGATAGATGGAGTTCGAGGTGGGGTTGTCGAGATCGGTGTAGAGGACGGCGTATTTTTTGCCTGAGTCGAGAATTGATTGGGTTACAGCCGCAGTTAGGGCGGTGGCATAACCGTGGTTTCGAAGTTCGGGCGGTGTGTAGACAGCCCCGACCGTTCCTCCGTTGTCGGTGCCACGTCCTAGTACGGCGACACTGACCGGTTGATCGGTGGTGATCCATAGATAGACGTTGCCGCTTTCGATCTGCGACCGTATGTGGTCGTCTTCTGCCATGACGATTGCATCGACTTCGTCCCGGAATGCTAGTCGCCATTGTTTTACAAGATCGAAATCTTCAGACGTCGCTTGGCGAGCGCTCCCTTCAGCGGCGAGTTTTGCTGCCTTGACCGAATTGCATGAGTAGATTCTCGAATTAACCCGAATTTCGAGATCGCAGTGGGTGAGATTCTCCCATTCATCGGCGAAGGCGAGAGCAGTGTCTTTTGGTCCGTTCACCCCGGTTGGTTGCGGATTTTTCGGGTAGAAGAATCGGGCTAGGATTCTCGCTGCCTCTTCGGGTCCATCCGACAGTAGTGGCACGATGCCGGGTGTGAACATCGCTGGGAGAACGGACTTGTCGTTATCGTCGATAGAGAAAAACTTCGTCGACATCGCGGAGTCGACGCCCTGGGCTTGCTGATTGGCGTATCCCAAAAGGATTGCATTGGCAGGTTCGTTTTTCATGAGCAGGTCGCGATTCGCGTCGAGGAACGCTGAGGCTGATTCGTATTCGGTGACCTGCATTTTGCTTCGCTTTTCGAGGGCGGTTTTGGCTAGTCGTACTCGTAGTCGTCGAGAATGTTGTTGATAAGGCTTTGTGGACCAGCCGCCATGAGTCCGGCATCGACGGGCAGTAGAACGCCGGTGATCCAACGTGATTCGTCGCTGGCTAAGAACGTCGCAGCCATCGCGATATCTTCTGCTTTGCCTTCGGTGCCAAGAGGTGCGATATCGCGTCGGAGCTTTCGTTTTTTGTCGTCGACGTATTCGACCATAGAGGTGTAAATCATGCCGGGAGCGATGCAGTTGACTCGTACGTTTTCACGTCCGTGGTGAACGGCCATTGCCCGAGTCGCTGCGATCATTCCGCCTTTGGCTGCTGCGTACGGAACGTTCTTGGTCATTGCGGCGCGGATGCCGTCGACCGAGGCGACGTTGATGATTGAGCCGCCGTCGGTTTTGATCATTTCAGGGATGGCGTATTTCGAGATGAAGACCATACTTTTGAGATCGACATCCATTACTCGGTTCCACGAGTCTTGAGTTACATCGGGTGCTGCGCCGGGGCCGCCGATTCCGACACTGTTCATGAGGATGTCGAGTCGGCCGTAGCGTTCTACAGCGGCTTTGACGAGGGCTTCGCATGCTGACTCTTGGACGACATCGGCTATGAAGGTGGATGCTTCGCCGCCAGCTTCCTCTATTATCTGCTTCGTCGTGTTGGCGGCTTCTTCGTTCATATCAACGATCAGCACTTTTGCTCCGTGCGAGGCGAAGAGTTTTGCCGTTGCTACGCCTACGCCACTAATGTTGGCGGAGCGGGTTCCTGCGCCTGTGACGATTGCGACCTTGTTTGCGAGTCGAGTAATTTCACACCTCGTGGCCGGCTTGCCGTGCCTAATGAGTTGTCGATAATTGCATTTGCTACCGGGTGGCGAGTAATTGCTTTGACCGTGTAGCGTTGCCGCGGGATAATCCGCCAGCCGGGATTGTGGCACAGTTGCGTGGGA
>JABIHL010000153.1 GCA_018649665.1 Chloroflexota bacterium
CCCAGGGAAACGTGGTGGCACCGAAGATATTTATGTTTCGCAAAGCCAGGTTCGACGATTCGGACTTCGACAGGGCGACATGGTTGCCGGTCAGGTTCGACCTCCAGTAGAAGGCGAAAAATACTTCGGCCTAATTCGTGTCGAGCTGGTTAACGGCTTCGACCCAGAATCTGCTTCAAAGCGACCTAAGTTCGACCAGTTCACATCGGTCTACCCGAACGACCAGATCAAGCTTGAAACCACTCCTAAGCAGATGGCTACTCGCATGATCGACATGGTCGCTCCTGTCGGTAAAGGGCAGCGAGCACTTATCGTTGCACCGCCTAAGGCAGGGAAAACTGTTCTCCTTAAGCAGATAGCCGCAGGCATCACCGAGAACCATCCTGAGATTTACATCATCGTCGCCCTCATCGGCGAACGACCTGAAGAAGTCACTGATATGCGCCGCACCATTAAAGGCGAGGTGTTCAGTTCGACTTTCGATGAACCTATCGAAGACCACTGCCGCACAGCTGAGGTTGCACTCGAACGAGCGCGCCGGCTGGTTGAAAGCGGTGAGAACGTAGTCGTACTTCTCGACAGCCTTACCCGACTTGCACGTGCATATAACCTTTCGGTTCCAAGCAGCGGTAAGACACTATCGGGTGGTATGGACCCTAATGCTCTATACCCACCGAAGCACTTCTTTGGTGCTGCCCGTAACTGTGAAGAAGCAGGCAGCCTTACGATCATCGCTACTGCGCTGATCGACACGGGTTCTCGTTTGGATGATCTCATTTATGAAGAGTTCAAAGGGACCGGCAACATGGAACTGCATCTTGATCGCAGGATGGCAGAACGTCGCCTATGGCCAGCAATCGACATCGAACGAAGTGGAACACGTCACGAAGAACTACTTCAGGACGACGCCACGTTGAAGCAGGTATGGCTGCTACGTCGAATGATGGGAATTATTGGACAAGACTCGAACAGCCCGACCGAAGCCGCCGAACGAATTCTCGAACGAATGGCTAGAACCCAGACGAACGACGAGTTCCTTGGTTCGATCACAAAACCCGAAAAGGTTTAGTTCAACATAAGTGGGTTTGCGGTTAATCATCAGGATACGTTCTTAGGATGTAATTCTTTGGTAACGCAAACTAGCTTTATATTGTTATGGGATTTGTTGACTCCCGTTCAGAAGGCTCTCTATAGTTCGTTAGAACAGATGAGTACGTAGGTGAATACATACCCGGTAACGGATGTGTGTCCACACTAATCAAACGTACAAATCAGTACAGGGCCTATGCTGAAAGGGTTGACATCGTATTCACTACGGTGATTAAATCACTTTAGTTTGTCCCTACGTCCGATGTTGCGCGTGCCGATTGGCCAGCATTTGGGCAGGACAGAAATAATGGAATCGGCAAACCTTCCGCACTTGCGGGAGGATAAATGTATGGAGATCTCCGGGTTTCATACCACCTGGCAATGGTGGAAGAATTTTTCTTTCTACCTTCTGCCATTGTTGTGGGTGATACGCGGATGCAAGGGGGACTGAAGCTGTGAAGCTATCAGTTAAATTGCTTTCCGGACTTACGCTTATTGCGTTGGTTGCGGTAGCTGTTGTAGGCCTCTCTCACTCCGCCAGTGCAGCAGCGGACGGCAAGGTGTATGTCACCAACAAAGCCTCCGGTCTGACCACAGAGCCTTCAACGGCTGTGTCAGGTCGAACATCTGCTAGCACGGTGTATGGGACATATGCCTCATATGCGTCGACTGGAACAACTGCACGAGACATCGTTGCAAATTCCGACCGATTCATCATTACGGTCATTGACGCCGACTTGAACCACACTACAGCGATCTCGTCACAGAACTACGCTGTGACATTGAATGCTGTAGGTTCAACCTTTCAGATTGCTCTTTCCAATACGGCTACAAGCCCTATTATCGGAGCAATCGGTGACATCAAGGTTCGTCTAAACGCTGGTGGTGCAAACATCGCCAACGTCAGTGTCAAGAGCATCGACTATGTCGGTGATGGCACAAACGCACCGCTGATCACACTTCAGGTTGACCACACTGCTGGTGCAATCGGTAACGTCGACATCGGATACCCATCGTCAGATATTGACGGACTTACAGTCACAGTCAAGAGTGTTGTAGACACTGGCGGAACTGCCGTTGTTACCCTCACAGAAACTGGTCGAAACACCAGTCGATTTGAAGGTGAAGTGCTTGTTAGCGAGCGAACTACAGCTTTGGCTGCCGGTAAGCCTGGTACAGGTCTGACTGGTAATCCTGGAATCATTCCGGCTGTAGCTGGTCCGATTACTGTTACTTACGTTGATGCAGATACTTCTGGTACTGCAACTAACGTTCCACGTACTGCCTCTTACTCACTAGACACAACTGTGCCTACTGCAACGATCAGTACACCTACATCTGGATCTGAGACTCAGAACCGATTGCCTACCTTCACAGGTAACGTAACCGACAACCAGTCTGGTCTTGATATCAGCTCATTCTCGCTGAACATCGACGACCGAACTGACAAGACAAATGCTCTACCGGTTATTACTTCCGGTGCGTCAAGAAGTTCAGTGCTTCCTGGTACTCCTACCCTGCCTACTGTTTCAGGCAAGGTTGCTAGTATCGACCTAAGTGCTTTGAGCGATGGTGTTAACTCACTTCCGTTCTCTTACACAGAGACTGTTGTACTTCCGCACGCTGGTATCACCAACCCGGACGATACTGTCGACTTCCAGATACGAGCAACTGACCTCGCTGGTAACTACGGTTACTCAGACGCCAAGTCTGCTACTGGAAACGACGGCACTGGCCGACACGGTAACCAGCCTCACACAATCAAGATTGACCAAATTATTCCGAACATTTCTTCTTCGGAAACTGGTAAGGCTTGGGACACATCAATCACAACTCCGGCTGAGAAGTCTAACGTTCGTGACTCGATCGTTGTCCGATTCGATGGCAAGATCAAAGACACTTCTGTAAGTGCTTCTGACTTCCAGGTCGTATTCAGCGGTGCTGGCGGAACTTTCGTTCCTGCAAGCGTAGTTGTACAGGGCTCGGACGTTTACCTTGACCTCGACGCGACGATTCCGTCGAACAACAAACCTACTGTCAAGATTCAGGGCACTGTCCAAGATCTTGCTGGTAACTCAACAGACGCTGGTTCGGCTATTGCAGCTGACAAGCTCTCTCCTGTCATCACCGTAGTCCGCTCAGCGGGTTCTGGTTCTGGCACAGGCAGCGAAGCGGCTGACAGCCTAACGGCTGACAAGATGACAGTTACTGTTTCTTCTGACGAGGACCTTCAGGCTCCGCCTAAGATCACAGTTACTGACATCAAGGCTGACCTAACTCCAGTTTCGACTGTGGGTAACGTCAACAACGGTACTTTCGCTGTAGCTCAGGGTGGAAACGTTTGGAGCCTCGTGGTTTCCAAGGGTTCATCTGCTGATGGCAGGCGTGCAGTCAAGGTTGTTGCAACCGACTCGGCGAGCAACGCTGCTACCAGTGGTAAAGACAACGTCAAGGCATACACGCTTGACAAGGTAGTATCCGCTCCGACTTCAACTCCAGCAAACTCTGGTACGACAACTCAGTCGAACCCGTTCCTCACAACTGACTACAAAGCCGGTTCTGAGGTATCAACCGTAACGATCACATCAGCTACTCTCGACACTGTCGACGTAACTTCTAGTGTTATCGCTTCGGCTGACAGCAAAACCTTCTTCTTCCAACCTGCAACTGCTTTGACTAACGCATCGCACACGTACGTTGTGAAGGCTAAGGACGCTGCTGGTAACACCCTTACCACTACAACCAAGTTCACTAAGTCTGACCGAACTGACTTCGTTGTTGAGCTCTTCGCTGGCTGGAACTCTGTTTCCTTCCCATCGAACCCACTCGACACTGACGTCAACACTGTTCTGTCGAACACTGGTGTAAAACAGGTTGTTGCCTACGACGCAACCACGCCTTCACAGCCGTGGAGAATTGCTTCTAAGGTTGGATCGGCTGCATACACTTCTCAGACCACTCCTGGCCTGGCGAGCGTTACAGCTGGACCTGGTTACTGGGTTGAGACTTCGAACTTTGAAGACCAGAAGGTATCCCTTGAGGGACCAACTGGTCCTGGCGATGCACGACCAGGCCTGACTACGATTGCAACCGGTAACGGTTGGAACCTAGTTGGTGTGGTTGACCAAAGCCGTTCACAGACTCAGTCTGGCAACAAGGGTGCAACCCTTACACGACCGAATGCTTCTGGTACTGGCGTAAACGTCACTAGCAGTACGTACTTCAACACCGTGAATAACGGTCGAGCGTACACATTCGACACCGTGACTTCGAAGTTCCGTGAGCAGGTAAGTTCAGACACCGTAACCATTGGTTCTGGTATCTGGGTCTTCATCAGCCCACAGGACAACGGACAACTTCCACACATCGTTCCGTAAGGACCTTTGCTAGAAGTAAGTACGTAAAAACGGGCGCCCCCCTTCCGAATCATCGGGAGGGGGGCGTTCTTCTGAATTCAGATATCTAATACCGAGCACGGGCGCCGGAGTGATAAATATGAAATCTAGACTGGCACTAGTGTTAATCGTGACCGCCGTTCTGGCTGGTCTGATTTCGGGACTAGGCGAACGTGTAAACGCTCAGGGCGAAATCCCAAGCATCTCAGCTATAACGTTGCATGGATCTGTAACGATCTCGGGCGGCGGTGATCCGAACGGCATGATCATCACAGCCAAGATCGACGACTGGGTTTCGAATTCTGTTGTAGTGGGGGAACAGGCAGAAAACCAATTTGTTGGTCTGTTTATCCATGCTCCCGACAATCTGATAGGCAAAGATGTAACGTTCTGGCTCGAAGACCAGGCGCAAGCTGACGAGAAGACACCATACGCGTTCCTCGATCAATTCGGCAACGAAATTACCGATTGGGGACTTCCCCAGCTTCGCGAGCAAAATCTTCGATTCCCGTTCGCTCCACTCGCCACACCAACTCCGACGCTGGTACCACCGACGCCAACTGCAACACCGGTACTCCTCGCACCGACCTTCTATGAAGGACGTGTACGAGCTGGGTCAGTACCACCGCCGGACGGAACACTTATTTACGCAGTGATCGATGATTTCATCACCCCATTTGCGTCAGTGTTCAGCGGTGAGTATTTCCTGACCATTGATCCATATTTCGAAAAATATGATGGACGACCGATCGAATTCTTCATCGGTGAAACAAAAGCCCTTCAGGGCGACGTGTTCGAAGATGGCGTTCGCAGAGAGAACTTCCTATTGGTGTTCCCTCCTTTGCCGACGCCGACTCCGGTGCCGACAAACACACCAACGCCGACTCCGACGCTAACACCTACTCCAACTCCGGAGCCAACCCGTACGCCGACGCCGACGCCAACACCGACCGTGGTGCCAACGTCTACGCCGACGCCAACTCCGATTGCCGACGTCTCAGCTACAGCTGCAGCGCAGGCAACGGCAACCGCTGTGGCTGAAGAGGCTGCTGGTGGCTCTTGCAGCGCAAGAGAGGGTGGACCGGCAGGATTAGGCAACATTGCACTTCTACTGGCTCCTCTGGCTCTGCTAGCGTGGCGACGGATCGAACGGAACGCACGGTAACCGCCGTACTTCCAATTGGTTCCGTTGCGAACAGCAATCAGAACAATAAAAAAGCCCCTGCAATTCGCAGGGGCTTTTTGCTTCTCAAATGATTCCGCTAGCAACTAGCGACTCAGATTGCCTAGGCCTCGGGGCGCTGCTGAAGCACTACTACCGCTCGTTCATCAGGTAGACCACTCTTGCTCACAGTGAGTTTTGATGTTGCTTCAAACTCTTTCACGCCTAACTCAGTTAGTAACCGTTGCATGGCAGCGCTTGGCTTGCCTGTCGCAGCGTCGTAACCCGAAGGAACAATCATCTTCGGTTCGAGGTTTCTGATTACTGCCGACATTTCATCGGACTCTAGCCCTTGCGACTCAGTATTGATGATAAGAATGTCGACTTTGCTGATCTGTTGAACCGATTGAGCTGATGGCTGGTAACCGGGGTTGCCTAGTGTTGCGACCTGAAGACCATCGGCATCGACTACGTACACGGTGTTGATATCGTGCGAAATCGCAGGGTCGTCTGCCGGGGTAGCGATTCCCCGAATGGCAAGACCGCCGATCTCGTATTCGCCAGGACCGGAAAGCACCTGCGAGTCGCTTTCCGGATGACTCCGACGCTCGCCTTTGCTGTAAACAAATACGGTGTTTTCGTCTTTTAGTTCCGAAGCAGGAGGAATACCACCCTGATGATCGACTACTACTACGCCCACTGAAGATTTGACTTCGAAAGTCGAATTGCCTAACCAGCGAATTTCCATGCGGACGTTCCTCGATTTGATCGGTGATGCGCAATCATAGTAGAGAGAGTTCTCAACATGAACGCAGTTCGATTACTAATTTAACTACGCGCCCGCGTGAGCGTCAATTGAATTCTCTGAATACTGGCTCATCTGAGTTGGTATTCAAGGTCGCGAATTTAGATCGCTCTCGACTAGAGGCAAATACCCCCACCGTCGAATCAGGCGGTAATACAGCGGTTCAAATTCGTCCCCACGATTTGAACGCAATAAGATTCCTCAAAGTGAGCCACCCTGCCCACTCATTGGTCGCTTGCTGAAGTGCCACACTCCGGTCGCCATACGACCACACCGGCAGCCACCCGCCGTCGGCATTTTGAGAATCTATTTCAAAATTCAATTGCGTTTCTACGCTGATCGAAAATTCAGATGCCAACAGGCTCGATGGGGCAGGTGCGAACCATAGTGGACGACCTCCGTAACCCCGCCAATCATCAGCGTTCTCGCTTACAGCTAGATGAGAGGCACGAACCAACTTCGGCAGCATCCTTTCAGTAACTTCGTCAGACAACATCTCTGCCATGCGCATGAAACACATCAACGCGTGAGTTTCGATTTCATCAGGAAGATCAAAGAATAAATTCAGTAAATCTTCGACGACCTGATCGACAACGAGATTTGAAGCGTCACCGGCACTAAATAGCTTCAGATATCCGCAAATTTCGGATCCGGGGTTCGCTACTTTGAGGGGAGTCAATCGTCCCTCTATCGGCGAATAGTCCCACCACGGAGCACGGTCGTACTCGTCAACGTCAGGACCCGTTGGGTCCCATCCGCCAATCTCAGGCTGGTACGAGTTTGCAAAATAGCTGATACCCGACCGAACTATTTCATAGTCATCAGAAACTTCGAGCTCTCGCAGCACTTGAAATGCTACTGAGGAACAAAGTGGCGACGAATTAGGCATTCGGATGTCCGGCTCCATCCCATGCCCAAATCCACCGTCGTCGTTCTGGAACTTGCTCAATTCAGTGAGAACTTCGTCAACCGTGCCCTCGCCAAAGATGTACCTGAGCTGAGCCTGCTCCAACGGACGACCAATTCGCTGCACGAATTCACAAGCTCGATCAAAGGCATCTGTTGTTAGTGATTTCATGGTTTCCTATAGTTTTGAAACTGATTCGAGCGATCGAATTTCCAAATGAGCATTCGATTCGAGTTGCCAACCGATGTATTGCCGTTGACGCTCGGGAAAACTGCATGCTAACTTCATCGGGACATATCCTGAACCGTGTACGTCACCGCCTTGCGAGAAAAACGCACCGCAAAGTCCAGTTGGAACAAGCATGCCGACTCTGACCTCTAGAAAACGAGAAATACTCAAGTTCATCGTTTCTGAACACGTTCAAACCGCGTCCCCCGTTGCATCCAGCACTGTTGCCCGTTCGACCAAGCTGAAGGCCAGCCCCGCAACGATACGCAACGAGATGGTTGCGCTCGAAGAAGACGGTCTTATTCACCGACCACACGTGTCGTCAGGTGGAATTCCATCTGACAGTGGCTATCGGCAGTTCGTCGCCTCTCTCAATCCGGAAACGAGCCTGAATCCGCGCGTTTCAGCACGAATCGATCAGGAATTTAGTTCGGTTCAATCGCATGTGGAAGAGTGGATAGACTCAGCATCGGAAATTCTTGCGGGCCTCATGGATACGTTGGCATTCACGACTGTTCCTCGAACAGCACCAGCGCCCGTCAAAAGCATCGAACTGCTACGTCTGCAAGAAATGCTGGTAGTCGTAATAGTTGTGTTACAAGAAGCCAGTGTTTACAAACAGGTTATAAATCTCGATTCTTTCGTTTCAAACTCGGAAATTGAACATACCCGTAATAAACTCAGTGAGGCTATTGTCGGTGTTCCGGCCAACAACCTAGTCGCCCGCTCAGCCCGTATAGGTGAAGGATTCGAGCGCCAGGCCTTCGATTCCGCTGTAACGGCTCTGAAACAACATGACGCATCCTCCCGCAACGAAAAACGTATCAGCGGTATAGGAAAACTATTCCAACAACCGGAACTGCTTGCCGATCCTGCAATGTCACTGGGCGCAACGTGGCTGATTGAAGATTCTCAGGCGACAGCTGTGCTGGAAGGCACTGGCGACCCTCGCGGCGTAACTAGTGTTGTTATCGGCGATGAGAACAATGAAGAAGCGCTAAAAAACTTCTCGATAGTCTTTAGCCGATATGGAACTTCGACTAGCGCCGAGGGAATGATTGGCGTGATGGCACCAACTCGTATGGAATACGAAATGGCTATCCCAGCAGTTCGATACATGGCGAATCATCTCGATCAGATGACGATGATGTTCTACGGCGGTTAGTTCGTCCGCCATAGCCAACCGCCGATCGTCATAGGTATTCCTCCTAGTTGGGTTTATACCCGCATTCGGATTTACCACTTCTCATGTCTATAATTAACAAGTTCGCGTGTTTCTTCGCGCCGATCTCAAACTCCGCTCTAAAACAGACTTTCGCTACAGGACCAGTGGCCGCAATATATGACAACTAGTAAACGTGATTACTACGAGGTTCTCGGTGTTGCCCGTGATGCCACACCGGAAGACCTTAAAAAGGCGTTTCGGAAGCAGGCACTGCAGTACCACCCCGACCGTAACAAGGCGGCGGACGCCAGCGACCGATTCAAAGAGGTGAACGAGGCGTATCAGGTTCTGAGCGATCCTCAGCGAAAAGCGCAGTACGATCAGTTCGGCCACGAGGGCGTGAACGGTCAGTCAGGTCGTGGATTTGACGGTTTTGAAGGCTTTGGCGGCTTCGGAGATATTTTTGATTCGTTCTTTGGCGGATCCTCTCGTCAGGCTGCCAACCGTGGAGCCGATCTAGAGTTCCAGATAAACGTATCTTTCCGAGATGCCGCATTCGGCGTCGCTCGCGAACTTGAACTCAATCGAATGGAAAGCTGCGAACGGTGCGACGGTAATCGAGCAGAACCTGGAACCGACATTATCGAATGTTCCACCTGCCACGGTGAAGGCAAAGTCCGGCGCACACAGCGCACGTTCTTCGGTCAATTCCAGCAGGTCACTGCATGCCCAACGTGTCAGGGTGAAGGCCAACAAGTAAAGACAGCTTGCAAGCTGTGTTCAGGACGCGGAACGGAACGAATATCTCGCAAGATCGAAGTAAAGATTCCAGCAGGTGTTGAGCACGGTGTAAAGCTGTTGATTCACGGCGAAGGTGAATCGGGTGGTGCCGGTGTTCAAAACGGCGACCTATATGTCCACATCGGCGTACAACGCGACAAGGTCTTTACCCGTCGCGGCAACGACGTAATGATGACCGCAGAAGTGAACATGGCGATGGCTGCTTTAGGCGGAATCATCAATGTCGAAACCCTGGAAGGCTCCATCGATATCGATGTAAAACCGGGTACTCAATCGGGTGCAGTCACTCGAATCAAGAGTGCAGGCATCCCGCACATGGGTGCAGCAGGTCGACGTGGCGATCAGCTCGTTGAGCTAAAGGTGATGACACCTGGCAAGCTAAGCGACCGGCAAACAGAACTTCTGCAAGAACTTGCAGAGTCGTTCGGACTAGAACGGGTCAAAGAAACTTCTGGCTCTGATCAAGGTATTTTTGATCGCTTCAAAGACGCTTTCCGCGGTGAAGGCAGCAACTCTTAACAGTTGACTCACGGCCCTACCAATAATCAGCAATCTCAGCCAATAAAAGAAGTAGGAAAGATGCGCTGGCTTCAGCTAAGCATCAAGGCACCACCCGAGTACGTCGAACCGCTCACCCACCTGTTCAATATTCACGGTGAAGGATCGGCTTCTGTCGAACGACAGGGCGGATTTAATCCCGACGAAGGCGAATCGCCAGATCCAACCGCGTGGGTAACGATTCGAGGCTGGCTACCGCTTGATCCCACGACAGAAAGTCGCAAGACCGCTATCGATGTTGGCGTTCGGCTGATTCGCCACTTGGTCGATCTTCCCGAAGTCGAAGAACTTGAAGTTAGCGACGACGAATGGCGCAATCAACAATTCGAGCCAATCAGGGTTGGAACGAACCTCGTTATCGTCCCTCGATCTACCGTTTTTCACGCGAAGCCGACTGACGTTGTAATCGAACTCGAACCCGGTCTAGCGTTCGGTACTGGCCATCACCCGACGACTCTCATGTGTCTGGAAGAAATCGAAATGGCAATAAAGCCAGACGATAGATTCCTCGATGTCGGCTGCGGCTCTGGTGTTCTTTCAATCGCAGCTCTTGCGCTCGGCGCAGGGCACGCCACTGGACTCGACATTGAAGATGACGCGGTTATCTCATCGAATGCGAACTTAAAGGCAGCAGGATTTTCCGATAAATCAACGGTCCTCGCCGGATCGATCCCGCACGACCAAGTTCCTGATCGAGGCTACGACGTGGTTGGTGCAAATATCGCAGCTAACGTTCTAATCGCACTCGCTAAACCACTAATCGATTCCGTTTCCGACGACGGCGTAATTATCACTTCAGGCGTTCTCGATACTCGGCTTACTGACGTTGTCGCAGCGTTTGAAGAGGTCGGAGGACAGGTTGAGTCGAGCAGGATGATCGAAGACTGGACTGCGACTCGAATCACCCGCGCTGCAGGATCGAAGTAGCAATGCACAGGTTCTACGTTCCCGACATCGACGCCACTGACCGTTCGATTTCTCTTGACGGGTCGATAGCCCGACAACTGAAGACGGTTCTAAGGGCAGATACCGGCGATCACATCAGGCTTTTCGATGGTTCTGGTTCTGAGTGGGAAGTCGAGATCGACCATGTTGGTAAGAACGATGTTTCAACAACTCTCGTATCAGCCGTTCGACCCGTTGCCGAGCCATCCAGCAAGGTCACGATGCTGCTCGGACTGGCTAAACCTGAACGAATCGAACTTGCAATTCAGAAGTGCACCGAACTCGGCGCTGTTCGATTCATTCCGGTGATGTCGGAACGAGTGCAAGGCGGAAATACGGGAACGCCTTCTGACAAACGACTCGAACGCTGGCAGCGTATTGCCATAGAAGCTTCGGAGCAGAGCGGGAGAGCCACCGTGCCCACTGTAGAAGCCCCGGTTCCACTTATGGATGCGATACAGGAGATCGTCAGCGAACAGCCTCTCCTGTGCATGTGGGAGGAGTTAGCCGATGACTCAAAGCCACTGCGCCAGGTGCTTCAGTCACTGGCCGCAGATTCCCAACAGCTAGCGGCCTTAATCGGACCTCCAGGCGGGTTCAGTACCGACGAAGCCAAAAGCATTCGTGAAGCCGGTGCACAGTTGGTCACTTTGGGCAGTCGAGTGCTAAGAAGTGAAACAGCCGCGATAACCGTTATGTCGGCAATCTTGTACGAACTCGGCGATCTCGGTGGCTAACTAGATTCGCCTAGTACCGCACTTCTGGTTGAAGTGATCGTCCCATCAGGTTGCGTATTACTTCGACTGGCGACGTACCTTCGAACAACACAGCATGCGTTGCGTCGGTGATTGGCATGTCGATCTTCAATTCTTTGGCGAGGCGTACTGCCGCTTGAGTAGTGGGCGCACCTTCGGCAGTTTCACCGAGGTCTTCAAGTATCGCGGGCAGGTCTTTACCCGACGCCAATCCGATTCCGAGACGATAGTTTCGACTGAGATTCGAGTAGCAGGTAGCAATAAGATCACCCATTCCGCTCTGACCTGCAAACGTCTCTGGTCGAGCACCCATCGCAATACCGAGTCGAGTTATCTCGTGGAGCCCGCGAGTCACAAAGGCAGCCTTTGCGTTAGCTCCCAGCCCTGCGCCGTCGATGAATGCAGCTCCGATAGCAATAATATTTTTCAGTGCCCCACCCAGTTCGACGCCGATAACGTCTTCACTACGGTACACCCGGAACGATTCAGAGCTAAGCATCGATTGAACTTGCTCGGCAATTCCATCTTCCGGGAACGCTATCGTCGCGGTTGCAGGATTACCCGCTGCAATTTCTCTTGCAAGGTTGGGTCCAGAAAGCACGCCGATTTGCGAACGGTCGAACCCTGGTAGTTCTTCGGCAATCACTTGCGACATGCGCTTTCCGGAGGCGATTTCGATTCCCTTAGTGGCGCAAACAACGTTGGCTCCCGAAGGAATCGCAGAGCGAATTTTTCTAATATTCTCTCGAATGGTTACAGAAGGAACGGCAATGATTACAAGATTTGAAGTGCCGAGAGCTTCTTCGAGCGAAGCCGAAATGGTCATCAATTCAGGGAACTCAACACCCGGTACCGAGCGTTCGTTCACGCGCGCTGATGTCAGTTCTTGAGCGCGTGCTTCGGTGCGAGACCACAGAACGGTCTTTTTTCCGTCTCGTGCCAAAAGTATTCCGAGGGTGGTTGCCCACGCCCCCGTGCCTATGATGCCAATTTGTGTCACCCGTGCAGTTTAC
>JABIHL010000154.1 GCA_018649665.1 Chloroflexota bacterium
AGTTAGCTTCTAGTGAAGCGCGCTAATGGCCTGCTTGATTGTCTTTGAGAACGTCTTCGAGTCGAGTGCAACCTTGCCGCCGAACAACCGCTTAACTCGGTTTGCCTTGCGTCGGCGGAAGTGACTCTTCGGACCCTTTGACCGCAGCACCTTACCAGTACCACTAATGTGGAACCGCTTCTTGGCGCCCTTATGGGTCTTCATCTTCGGCATATCAGGTAGTTTCCGTTCTCAATTCTTATGTTCAGGCGTTTAATGCCTGAACCTATTCTTCTACTGCGGCTGCCCCATCTGTTGGGGTGCCATTTACTGCCGGAGCAGCGGCCGTAACCGGTGTTGATTTTTCCTGTCGCTCTCGCTCTTTAGCCACAGCCGATGGAGCGAGCAGAATGCTAAGCACTCGACCTTCCATTCCAGGTGGTTTCTCCAGCTTTGCAACAGTCGCAACGCCTTCAGCGACCTTACGCAACACTTTCATCGCAATTTCGGGGTGGGCGCGTTGCCTACCTCGGAATCGCACGAACACTCTGACCTTCGCACCTTCACCAAGAAGGTTTTTGGTCATCTTGATCTTCGTTTCGATGTCGTTATCCGACATCACAGGGCTGAGCCTTACTTCTTTTTGCTTGCTCGCGCTACGTGAGACTTTTCGAGCCTCTCGCTGTTTCTTCCCTTGAATAAATTTGAAACGACCGTAATCAAGTAATCGGCACACAGGCGGGCTTTGGTTAGGACCAACCTCAACCAGATCTAGACCTTCATCCTCTGCCATCTCAAGTGCGTCACGAGTGTTCATCACTGTCGAGACCGAAGAATCCTCGCCACGAATTACTCGAACCTCATCGGCTCGAATTCGGCGATTCACTCTAAATTCTTTTGCTATGTTCGCGCTCCCTATGACATTGAATGGAATAATTCCAACAAAATACGCCCTTAAAACAGTTCGTCGGCGCGCATTTCTTGCCAATGTCGAATTGGTCGAACTTCCAATATACCAATCTTGCGCCCGATACTCAATTGAAAACGAGTAGAAAACTGCACATGGTTCCCGCACGTATAACGCGACAACTCCAATGCGGCGCGAAACCGTCGCTATGTTACGATTACAACCTGTTGGATTTGCAAGGAATTGCGCTCCAAATATTGTCTTGAAAACGCCGGTTGTATCGTAGCGGTTGGAATTTCATCCGATTTAAGAGTCGAATCAACAGACTTTCTGCGATTACACCGACTTAGTAGTTAGCGATAGGACGGCCAGGACAAATGAGCAACCGCTGGATGAGGAACAGTCTCGTCTACCTCGTGATCATCGTTGCAGTGATCACCATCTTCTTCATGTTTGTCGATCAGCCCACGACCGGCTCACAAGAAATCGGCATTAACGAAGTTGTCGAGTTGGCGAAAAACAGTAGTGGATCAGCCGCACTCGATATAGAGGTACAAGGCGATTCGATCACGATTACAGACGGTCTGAACACCTTCACATCGGTTAAAGAAGACGGATCGAGCCTAGCTCAACTGCTACTCGACGCTGAGGTACCGAGTGCCAACTATTCTCTCAAGGTCAACTCAGGTGGCGGCTTCGGCAGCATCTTCGGTCTCCTTATAGGGTTCCTACCGCTCATTTTGTTCGGTGGAATACTCCTGTTCATGATGCGACAGGCACAAGGAAGCAACAATCAGCAGATGGGCTTCGGCAAAAGCAAAGCCAAAATGTTCATCGGCACCAAAGCAACCGTCACGTTCTTTGACGTCGCAGGCGTGCCAGAGGCTAAAGAAGAACTCGAAGAAGTTGTCGAATTCCTCAAATATCCTGAACGATTCCAAGCACTCGGCGCAAAAATCCCAGCCGGAGTTCTCCTAGTAGGACCTCCCGGAACAGGTAAAACGCTCCTCGCTCGGGCAGTAGCCGGTGAAGCTGGAGTACCGTTCTTCTCAATCTCAGGTTCTGAGTTCGTTGAAATGTTCGTTGGTGTTGGTGCTTCTCGCGTACGCGACCTATTCGAGCAAGCTCGGCGACACGCCCCCTGCATCATCTTTGTAGACGAAATCGACGCAGTTGGCCGACACCGTGGCGCAGGCGTCGGCGGTGGTCACGACGAACGCGAGCAGACGTTGAACCAGATGCTTGTCGAAATGGACGGCTTCGATTCAATGACGAACGTTATCGTCATTGCGGCAACAAACCGCCCCGATATTCTCGACCCTGCACTGCTTCGACCAGGACGTTTCGACCGCCGAGTAATGCTCGATAATCCAGACATCCGTGGGCGAACGGCAATTCTTGATGTGCACGCCAAGGGCAAGCCATTCGAAAAAGGCGTTGATCTCGCGAACATTGCAAAGCAAACACCGGGATTCTCGGGAGCCGATCTAGCCAACCTGATTAACGAAGGCGCTCTACTTGCGGCTCGTGGAAATCAGAAGCTCATCAACTACGAAAATCTAACCGAAGCGATCGACCGTGTTTCGATGGGACCAGCTCGAAAGAGCAAAGTCATCAGCGAAAAGGATCGCAAGATCACTGCATACCACGAGGCGGGGCACGCTCTTGTAGCGCATCTAATGCCCGGTGGTTCACCAATTGGAAAAATCTCGATCATTGCGAGAGGTCAAGCCGGTGGATTCACCCGTTGGCAGCAGGAAGATAAGTCATACGCCTCGCAAGAACAACTCGAAGCACAAATCGCATCTGCGATGGGTGGTCGAGCGGCTGAAGTTCTCAAGGTTGGCGATGTAACCACTGGCGCGTCTAACGACTTCGAGCAGGCAACCGCAATCGCTCGCGAGATGATTATGCGACTCGGTATGAGCGACAAGTTATCGAAGCGATCGTTTGGTAAACGACAGGGCGGCGCTGTGTTCTTGGGTCGTGAGATGTCGGAAGAGCGAGACTACTCGCTGAAGACTGAAAGCATCATCGATGATGAGATCAACCGACTTCTGCGTGAAGGCGAAGAACGAGCCAACAGCCTGCTCAAAGATCACGACAAAGAACTTGAAGGCATCGCCGAGTTCCTCTTGGAACACGAGACGATCGACTCTGATCAGTTCGTTGCGATCATCGATGGCAAAGACCCGCTCTTAGCCAGCCCACTGGCTACTGATGACCCAGCGCAGCCGAGCGAGCCGACCGCCCCAACCGATCAGGTTGATGACGAACTCGGTGGAGCTACTGACCCTGAGCCACAAGCTACTTAGTACGTATCTTGCGGAACGAAATAGAAACATTGAAACGGCGCTTCGTGCGCCGTTTCTTTTTAGGCAAATCTGCAGAAATATCTAGCAAGGACATTGCACAGTAAATGAGCAACGTATTCTCCGGCAAATTCTGGTCGATAAACCGGTTCGTGTCAGGGTTCTCAAACAACGCATTTCTAATTACCTGCGCCCGAACGGGAAGTTCGGTAATAATCGACACCCCGGCAGACCCTAACGAACTAATATCTGCTGCAAGCGAAACAAATGTCGAAACGATTCTGATCACACACGGACACCGCGATCACGTCGAAGGCTACGAAGAAGTAGTTGCAGTGCTCCCTGCCGACACAGGCATCGGACCCGGCGACCGAGAGTCGCTTCCTATGTCGGCACGTGTGACAATAGACGTAACGACTAAAGAGTCGATTCTCATTGGCGATATCGCTCTACGGGCGCTCCACACGCCCGGGCACACACCGGGCTCGACGTGTTTCGTGCTTGAATCGGAAGCTTCACTAACATCTGGCGAGCCTTCTCATGTTTTCACAGGCGACACGCTGTTCCCTGGTGGCCCCGGCAGGTCGAAATCTCATAAAGCTCTAAAGCAAATGATTTCTTCACTGGAATCGCACATCTTTGTTCTAACAGAAACCACCGTCGTTCTTCCCGGTCACGGCGAGTTCACGACCATTGGCGATTCAAAACGTGAGTACCTCGGCTTCGCATCGAAACCGCTTAGCCCGACGCTATCGGGCGACGTAACATGGGCGTAGCAACAACCACCTATTTGCCTACCTGAACGAACGATCCTTACAACTACTTCAACTTGATACAGCCGCCAAACCGAACACCGCCGTCTTCTTCTTCTAACGAACAGTGGCGAAGCATCACGATTCCTTCCGTCAGATGGAACGTGTGGGATGTAGTCGTGGCTATGACTGTAACGATGCTCGTGGTTGTTTCGATTCTTAGCCTTGGTGGGGCATTCGGAACCGATGTCGGTTTCGACACCACCGTCACATCACCGGCCGGCTACTACATTGGTTTGCTGTCGGCAGCGCTCGCATTGATTTTGCTCAGGGTGTTCAAGTCGCCCCTCTGGCCGATGATTGCTGCGCTCGGAGCCGGGTTCGGCATCACAGCTCTCAGCTATCTACTAGCAACTGATACTGGTGATGGATCAGCGATATTTGCGGGTGTCCCTGTAGGAATCATCGCCGCCACAGCTATGTCTGGCGTCTTTGCCGCAACCGGAGTCGCATTTTCTGTAGTTCGATTCCGTGAACCATTTTCATCCCTCGGATTCGTCAAGACATCGGGCTTCAAACCCTACTTATTCGCAGTTGCTATGTGGATCGTAGGACTCAGCGTGTTGATGTTCTGGGTACAAGCCCTCGTTTGGTTCGGTGTCGACTCACTAATCCCGCCAGACACAGCCAAACAAGTTCTCAACGAAGCCGACGGCAACATCGTCGTTACGATCGTTCTCGTTGGGATTCTTGGCCCTATGGCCGAGGAGATTTTCTTCAGGGGATTCGTATTACCCGGATTAGTGAAAAAGTTCGGAATCATTTGGGCATTGGTGATCTCATCGGTAGTATTTGGGCTGTTCCATATCGACCTCGGCGCCATTGTTCCGACTTTCGCATTAGGCTTGGCGCTCGGCTGGGTGTACCTTAAAACCGGTTCGATTTGGCCAGCAATGTTTGCGCACGGACTGCACAATACTGTTGCAGTACTTATTGCAAAGTACGTCACGATCAGTTGATCGGAATCTCGATCAAGTATCGAAGCTGTTTATCGCTCTCGCAGAATTTTCCTGCGATCAAATAAGGAACGACACCGCCACATGGCAACCGACAGAATTCGAGAAGCGTTCGATAACGCAAAAGCAGAAGGCCGCATTGCCCTCGTTCCGTATGTAACCGTTGGGTTCCCTGAACTGGGCCAAACGACAGAGATCGTTCGGTCGCTGGTTGATGCCGGTGCTGACGTAGTCGAGCTAGGCGTGCCTTTCAGCGACCCGCTCGGCGATGGACCAACGATTCAAGCCTCAGGACACCGTGCCCTGCAAAACGGGGTCACTCCAGAACTTTGTTTCGAAGCAGTAAGAGAAATTCGTGCTGCCGGAATTGATGTGCCAATCGTCTTCATGGGCTACTACAACACGATCTTCAACATGGGGCTCAACGAGTACTGTGCTTTGGGCGTCGAAGTTGGACTCGATGGAATTATCGCCGCCGATCTACCTGCCGCCGAGGCTGGACCGCTTCAAGACGCCTGCGACCAGTCTGGTCTTTCGTTGATCCCGCTCATCGCCATAACATCAACCGATCACGCAATCGAATTCGCGTGCAAACGCGCCAAGGGCTTCGTTTACTGTATTTCCGTACTCGGAGTAACCGGAGCACGAGCGACCATGTCGTCACGTGTCGAAGGTCTCGCCCGAAATGTTCGAAAGTTCACTGATCTACCAATTGCGATTGGTTTTGGAATTTCGAATGCCGAGCACGTCGCAGAAGTGGCAAAAATATCTGATGGAGCAGTCATCGGTAGTCAGGTGATCAACGCCTTGGCAGATGGCGATCCAGCAGGGGCAGCAGACCGAGTTGGAGCGTATATCAAGTCGCTCGTGCCCGGCACGCCACGAAAAGTCGTGGCAAACTAGGTCGCCAGAATCACCGGGAATCTCGAAGACAAGATTGCCAGATTATTTGAACTCAAACTCCTAATACTCAGGACAGGAAAAAGATTGGCTACGAAGGTTCGAGGCGTCAAAGGCGCTACAACCACCGACGGTACGTCGGCTGAACACGTTCTTGCAGCAACCGAACAACTGCTATCGGCATTGATCGACGCAAACGAGATCGATCAAGACGATGTCGCCGCGGTTCAGTTCACTACGAGCCCCGATCTCGTCGCCGAGTTCCCGGCTGTTGCAGCACGCGAACGATTCGGCTGGAATGACGTTCCGCTAATGTGTGGACACGAGATGGCTCGACCCGGCGCATTAACTCAGTGCATCCGTATACTTATATTCTGGAATACCGACAAGGCTCAGAGCGAAATACGGCACGCGTACCTAAACGATGCTGCTAAACTTCGCCCTGATCTCTCAACGGCGACCTCTTAAAGACATGTCAGAACGCACCACACAGACAAACTCATTCTCACGCCCCAGCGGTTTCCGCTCGGCAGGTTTCGTCTTCTCGCGTTCAACTTCGTACAGTGCCGAGTATCTTAGCTATAGCTATACCGGCGGGCTGTTTACGCACGGACGTTCATATAGCAGCTAATCCTGCCTGACCGTCCGCAGCCCCCTTGGATTCCCAAAGCTCTCCTTCCCTCAGCATGCAACTGAGACGGTCTGACCGAGCGAATCACGAACACCGTTATTTCCATTCATTTTGTAGCTCTATAGAAACCTAATTTGTCCATGTCTACGTCAAACATCCGAGTCACCGATCTTCAACCACTCAGTTCGCCACGATCATTCATCGACTCGCAGCCAATCACTCCAGAAATTGCGAAAGTCGTTACCGACGCACGTTCAGCTATCGAAGACATCGAACAAGGCAGAGACGACCGCATGGTCATGCTCGTTGGACCTTGCTCGATTCACGATGAAATAGCCGGACTCGAATACGCCAAGAAACTCGCCGTCATCGCTGAAGAAGTAAAAGACAAGATTCTTGTCGTAATGCGGGTGTACTTCGAAAAACCTCGCACGACCGTCGGTTGGAAAGGGCTCATCAACGACCCTAATCTCGATGGCACGTTCGACATGCAAGCGGGTCTTTCCCGTGCTCGGGCGTTCCTTCTCGAAGTGCTGAAGCTCGGACTGCCAGCAGGAACAGAATTCCTCGATCCATTCACTCCTCAGTACCTCGCTGATCTCATTTCATGGGGAGCCATCGGTGCTCGCACTACCGAGAGCCAAACTCACCGACAGATGGCGAGCGGACTCTCCATGCCTATCGGCTACAAGAACGGCACAGGCGGAAGTCTGCAGATCGCTGTCGACGCAATGATGGCTGCTCGTTCACCACACTCATTTCTCGGTATCGACCTCGATGGTCGTGCTTCCGTGGTCAAAACCGCCGGCAACAAGGCACAGCACCTCATTCTTCGTGGCGGATCAACAGGTCCCAACTACGATGAAGAAATCGTGGCAAAGGCGTCGAGCCTTCTAGCAGATGCTGGTCTTCGACCGAACGTTGTAATCGACTGCTCGCACGCGAACAGCAACAAGGATCACAACCGACAGCCGATCGTGTTCCGTGAAGCTATCCGCCAGCGCACCGATGGCAACAAGGGTGTGATCGGCCTCATGCTTGAAAGCCATTTGAACGAAGGCAACCAGTCGCTGGGCGACCCTGCCGATTTGAAGTACGGTGTCTCGATAACTGATGCTTGCATCAATTGGGAGACTACCGAAGAGCTGCTTCACGAGGCACACGCAACCCTTAGCTAGAAAGTTGAGACTGGCGAGTTCGGTTTCACCGAACCGCTAGTCTCTGAACCGGACGATCATGTCGATTTCCGATCTGTTCGCTTCCATAGACGTTATTGAAGGCCCGACGGTTGCGACTATCGGTACCTTCGACGGAGTTCATCTCGGCCATCAAGCGCTACTCCAACGAGTGCAAGATGAAGCGGCTAAGCGCGGCGCAAAATCAGTGGCTTTTGTGTTCCGAGAGCAACCGCGGGCGTTTATCAAGCCGAGCAATCAAGTTACTTACCTCAGTGATTTCGAAACA